>JBOFTL010001033.1:0-13345 GCA_051652045.1 Microcoleus sp.
GCTGAAACGAATTAAGGTAAATTAGATCGTGGTCAACCGTCTTACCCAATCCCAAAGCCTTTACCTGCGGAAACACGCCGAAAATCCGATCGACTGGTGGCCTTGGTGTGATGCAGCTTTAGAAACAGCCAAGAACCAAAATAAACCTATTTTCCTGTCAATTGGCTATTCGAGCTGCCACTGGTGTACGGTGATGGAAGGGGAAGCATTTTCTAACAGCGCGATCGCTCAATACATGAATTCGCACTTTTTGCCCATCAAAGTCGATCGAGAAGAACGCCCGGACATCGACAGCATCTATATGCAAGCACTGCAAATGATGACCGGTCAAGGTGGCTGGCCCCTCAACATTTTTCTTACCCCCGACGAACGAATTCCCTTTTACGGTGGCACTTATTTTCCCGTAGAACCGCGCTACGGACGCCCCGGTTTCTTAGAAGTTTTGCAAGCAATTCGCCGCTTTTACGACACAGAAAAAGGCAAATTGCAAGCCTTCAAGGAACAAATTTTAGATAACTTGCAAGAGTCAGCGATGTTATCGGAATCTGCGGCAGAACTCGATCGCGAAGTGTTCCAAAAAAGTTTAGAAGTTAACACCGGAATTATTGCCACCCGCGATTACGGACCGAGTTTTCCCATGATACCTTATGCCGAACTAGCGCTGCGGGGAACGCGATTTAATTTGGATTCGAAACATGACAGCAAACAGGTTTGCACTCAGCGGGGATTGGATTTAGCATTGGGAGGGATTTACGACTGTGTAGCAGGGGGATTTCACCGCTATACAGTAGATGCAACTTGGACTGTGCCGCATTTTGAAAAAATGCTCTACGACAACGGTCAAATTATTGAGTATTTAGCGAATTTGTGGAGTGCGGGCGTCCGAGAACCGGCTTTTGAAAATGCGATCGTCGGGACAGTAGCATGGTTGAAACGAGAAATGACGGCACCTGCAGGCTATTTCTGGGCCGCACAGGATGCTGATAGTTTTAACACTTCAGAAGAAGTAGAACCGGAGGAAGGTGCGTTTTATGTTTGGACTTATGCCGAACTAGAAAAACTGTTAACTACTGAAGAATTAGTGGAAATTCAACAAGAGTTTACTGTGAGTCGCAGCGGCAATTTTGAAGGCAAAAATGTATTGCAGCGCCGCCATCCGGGGAAATTAAGCGAAACGGCAGAAATGGCTTTAGCGAAATTATTTGCAGCCCGCTACGGCGGTGCGCCCGATGCTGTGAAAACTTTTCCCCCAGCACGCAACAATAGCGAAGCTAAAAACAACAATTGGCCGGGAAGAATTCCAGCAGTTACTGACACGAAAACGATCGCAGCTTGGAATAGTTTGATGATTTCAGGTTTGGCAAGGGCTGCGGCGGTTTTTGGCAATCGGGAATATCTGGAATTAGCGGTAAAAGCGGCTAATTTTATTACAGACAATCAGTGGGAAAACGGACGGTTTCAGCGGTTGAATTATGATGGCAAATCTGTGGTGCCGGCGCAGTCGGAAGATTATGCTTTGTTTGTCAAAGCACTATTAGATTTGCATCAAGCAAGTTTGACATTAGCAACAGGAGAAGGGGTACAGCAATTGCCGGATGCTGACTTTTGGCTGGCAAAAGCCGTGCAGGTGCAAGGGGAGTTTGACGAGTTTTTGTGGAGTGCAGAATCAGGCGGATATTACAATACTGCTAGCGATGCTAGTGGAGATTTGTTGGTGCGGGAACGCAGCTATACGGACAATGCAACTCCGGCGGCTAATGGCATTGCGATCGCATCTTTGGTACGCTTAGCATTGCTGGAAACGAATTTGGAATATCTCGATCGCGCCCAACAAGCATTACAAGCTTTTAGCAGTATTATCACCGATTCTCCGCAAGCTTGTCCGAGTTTGATTTCGGCCCTCGATTGGTACCGGCATTCTACTTTAATTCGCACGACTCCCGATCGAATTTCTGAGTTAATTGTGCAGTATTATCCGACGGCTGTGTTTCAGATTGCAACCGATTTGCCTGAAGGAGTTGTCGGTTTAGTTTGCGAGTGTTTGACTTGCAAAGAACCTGCCAAAAGTCAAGAGCAATTGTTGGCAGAAATCGGGCAAAGTCAAACACGAATTTAAGTCGGTCGGCTGGTATTGATTAGGTAGTTTCTGAGGTTGGTTAACCAACAGGTAATGCAGTCGGCCAGGCTAACAATCCGAGATTCCGATATTCCGGCAGGGGTTTGAACCCCTGCCTCATAGCAAAAGTCGGTTGAAACCGACTAGGGAAATTTTAGATTTTTGATGTGAGATTTTAGATTGAGAATGTGTTGGTTTGATATTTGAGATTTGAGATGGAAAATTGGCGATCGAGTGGTTTATTTAATTTGCTTTTCAGTCCTCTTTTAGAGCATCCCACGGGCGCGCGGCACCCGTTATGAATCACAGAAACCCTTTCTCCCCCTCCCCCCCTCTCCCTCTCGGTTTTCTGAGGAGGACTTTAGCTATAAGACAGGGGTTTTCAACCCCTGTCGGACTGTCGGACGATCGACCATCTAAAATAACCCATTAGGGCATCCTCAATCTAACGTAGCCCTTTAGACATCTCCTAAAAAGATCCTGGAAACCTTACCCTATATCCAAAGACTTAAAGTGTTTTGTAAAGGCGATCGCTGATCTCTTACAGATAGTTATTAAGCTCTGATATAAGCCCCCAAATATTCTAGTTGGTTTATCATTTACAATGTTCCAATGTCTATAGCAGTTGTCATATTGACCTCGATCGACTGTATTTAGTTTCTATCTTATTTTAGCTTGATATTCCCTATAATTGATGTTAAAGCAACAGTGCCAAACGATCGCTCCTCTTGCCATCTCCACCGCATATTTTTTTCCTTGCTGTTTGTGAATACCTCAAAAAACCGTTCCTAGATAATGGTTGCAGTTCGCTAACTGTCATATAACTTAACTCTAGTTTGACGGTAAATCTAATAATATTTAAATGTTAAACTGATAACAAGCTCTTTTAAATTCCTCCAAGTCTAACAGTGCTTTTGCAGGCGCAGTTCACGATTTCTACCCGATCGCACTCAACAAGGTCAGTTACTCAATGCCACTAGCACCTTTATTTCCAGTAGTTCACCCGATTCTTAAAAAAACTTTTCCCGGATGTCTGTGGACGGGAAATATTAACAGCCGAGAAATAGCCATCTCATTTGACGACGGCCCCCACCGCCAGCACACGCCCCAACTGTTAAAAGTTTTAGACAAATATGACATCACAGCTAGCTTTTTCTGGCTGGGTTTTTGCGTTGACAGGCATCCAGAAATCGCTAAAGAAGTATTCGATCGCGGACACTGGATCGGCCTCCACGGCTACCAGCATATATCCTTCCCCAAACTCAAACCGATCGAACTCAAACAAAGTTTAGAAGACACGCAACAAGCTATTTCTAAAGCTTGTAATTTAGACCCGAAATCGATCCGCGACGTGCGTCCCCCAAATGGTATTTTTACCCCCCAAACTTTAAATTTATTAAAGCAGTGGGAATACCGCCCGGTAATGTGGAGTGTCGTACCGGAAGATTGGGTGCGGCCGGGGGTTTCAACAGTGGTCGATCGCGTCTTACAGCAAACAGAAAATGGTTCGATTATCGTACTGCACGACGGCTATTGCGGCGGTGAAGATGTGGCTGCTTCGGCTGCGAAAATCATTCCGTTTATGTTGTATAAAGGTTATAAGTTTGTCACGATCGATCGGCTGTGGCAGCAGGCAAGCAATCAAATCAAAATAAGTTAAAACCATGAAAAAAATTCTGTTTGTAGCATCTGTTTGCGTGGCGAGTGCGGCATGGGCGATCGAACTCAACCCTGGTGCCGTCATTGCCGAAACTCAACTTGTAACCCAGCAGCAGACTGACAGTCCGCAGGAGTCTGTTCGCAGCACAAAACTCCCTCAAATAGAATTGCTCTCTCCGGGAGCAGAACCCCGCCAGGAACTGCGTTTGAAACCAGTTATTAATGTCAAAGAAACGGCAGTTATGACTGTCAAAATGGATATGGCAATGTCCTTTGGCGGTCAGTCTTCACCTGCGGTGAAAACTCCAGCATCGGTGATGACATGGGAAGCAACAGTCACTAAAATTGATGCCAACGGCGATATTCACTCTGAGTTTACCTATACGAATGCAGAACTCGCAGGCGATACTGCAAATCTCCCAGCTCCGGTAATTGATAGTATGCGTTCCTTAATCAAAAACCTGATAGGAATTAAAGGATCTTTCGTTACAGACAATCGCGGTTTCCATAAAGCAGGTGGCTTTATCGTGCCAGAAAAAACTGACAGCAAAGTCAAACAAATGATTCAACAAATGTCTAAATCTCTAGAACAAATTTCCATGCCCCTACCCGCAGAAGCAGTCGGCAAAGGAGCCAAATGGCGCATTATTTCTGAGTCGAATGTCACGGGCATAAAAGTCAATAATATTGCTACCTATGAATTGACCGACTTACAAGATGGAACTGTCGCTATGAATGTCGGTATAGAACAGCAAGCAAACCCCCAAAATGTGACCTCGCCCCAATTGCCGCCAGGAAGCAATGTTACTCTAAAATCTTTATCTACTCAGGGACGGGGTTCGACTTCGTGGCGGATGGATAGATTGACGCCTCTTCGCTCTACAGTATCTATCAGTTCAAATAGCGAAATGAGTCTTAAGAGTGCTGGCACTGCTGAAGAAACAACGATCGCAACTAAAATGGAGATGGAAATGACTTTAGAATCTAAGTAATCTAATGATTGCTAATTTATCAAAAGAAACCATTTTTTTTTGCTAAGTCTCCGAGCAAAAAAGAAGTATGTTATTCCACTCCCTGGTTTCTAATATTATGTTCGATCGATCGCCCTAACAAAAACGGTTTGTAGTGAGGACTTCAGTCCTCTCTATCTGAAGATTTCAGTCCTCACTACGAACAGAGTCGATCGAGCTGAAAAAAGTCCGGTTGCTGGGTTCTGATATGTAAGTTATGAAGAAATCGTACTAAGTAGGTGAAAATAGCTGATATTATGTAAAGCTTGCATCAGTTTCGATCGCGCATTTGGTGACAAAGGAGGCTGTGATATGGTTCGATCGCGCAAAAATCAAGCTATCATTGCTTTAGCAATAGCCCTGGGCATCATCATTACCAATGTACTAGGTCTGAATTCAAAGCCAGCATTTGCTGAAGCCAAATTTAAGGACGTTAAAGACCATTGGGCTCAAGCTTGCATTGAAGAATTAGCCCAGAAAAAAATCATCAGCGGCTACTACGAAGACGCCACTTTTCGCCCGAATCGCCCCGTCAGCCGCGCGGAATTTGCAGCGATGCTGCGCAGGGCTTTTCCCGATGCCAAAACCGTCCGCAAACCGATTAATTTTGCCGATATTCCCACCGATTACTGGGGTTTTAAAGCAATTAGAGAAGCTTATCAGACGGGTTTTATGTCTGGATATAGCGGTAGCATTTTTAACCCGACTTTGAACATTCCCCGCTGGCAAGTTTTGGTAGCTTTAAGTAGCGGTTTGATGTATTCTCCTACAGGAGATGCGGCTGAGGTTTTGAATGCCACTTTTGAGGATGCGCGAGAAATTCCCGAACTAGCAAGAAATGCGATCGCGGCGGCAGCAGAAAAGCGTCTTGTTGTCAATTATCCGGCAGTAAAACAACTCGAACCGACTCGCAATGCCACGCGCGCCGAAGTAGCAACTTTCTTGTGTCAAGCAATTGCCAAACCCGGACAAACAGCCTTAGTTCCTTCGCAGTATATCGCCCAAGTTCCTCCAAATATCGGCCCTCCGAGAACAGCAGAAATCTCGGAGTCGGGAAAAGTTAAGGCAGAAGTTTCTTTCGTAAAAGACGGAGACAATGCTAAAAATATCCGCATCAAAATCATCCGCGACGGTCAAACTTTATTAGAAGAACCCGTGCTGATTCCGACTCGTTCTTTTGCAGACAATCTCGATAAAAAAGCCAGCGAGGAAGTATCGGAAGGGCGCTTGCTCTCACTGCGGATTCGCGATTTAGATGGTGATAAAGAGCCAGAAGTGCTGGCAGATTTAGTGTCACTCAAAAGCGGCGCGCGCTGCTGCAATTATTCGTTCATTTACCGATACGAACCAGCACTTAAAAAATACAGTCATATCAAGCATTTTTGGGGCAATGTGAGCTACGAAATCGTAGATTTTGGCAAAAATGATATTCCGGAATTTCGCAGCCTAGACGGGCGATTTGCGGAGGCTTTTACCAATTATGCAGATTCTCGATTGCCACTGCAAATTTGGCAGTACCGTCAAGGTAAAATGGCCGATGTTACCAAACAGTATCCGGTGGAAGTCTACACTAATTCTTGCGAACTTTGGTTGGAATCTCGCAAGCGTTTGAGTGAAAATGGAGAGGCGAAAGGGATACTGGCTGCTTACATGGCGAACCAGTATTTATTGGGGCAAAATGTGGAAAGTTGGCAGTTGTTGGAGAGGGTTTATCAAGGGCGCGATCGCACTCAATTCTTTGGCAAGTTGCGGGAGTTTTTAGTAAGTACGGGATACGCTACTAAATAAAACTTTGGCAGTAGCACGATCGGATAACAACAGTTTGTAGTGCGGACTTAAGTCCGCACTAATCACATCTTGCAGCAATGTTAATTGGGAATTTTTTGTGAGTGGGGCGGGTTTATTTAACCAACTTTATACCATTTCTCTACGATCGTGCAACACTCTTTGACCCCCCTAGGCTGCATTGGGCAGGGTGGTTTTATTGTCGTCAAATAAATTAGGTATGTAGTTGCGCTTTAGCGCTCTTATACCATTTTTTTAAAGATCTGATAGAGATCGAGGACGATGAGACATTGTAATTATCCTGTTTTCCTGTTTGCGCAAGTCTCTCATAACTTTAAAAAAATGGTATTAGCTTAGATCGGGAAAGAGCGCTAAAGCGCAACTACGTACCTTGACCCAGACTTTGAGCGATAATTTTGGTAGTTTGAGATTTCCTATCCTGACAATAAAACCGCCCTGCCCCCTAGGCTGAATTGGGGGGACAATAATACTGTTATTTCGTTTAAAATTGGTATTACTTATCGCGATCGATCTGGTACGATATCGAACAAGTGCGCAGGCGACAGCCATCGCCTCACTTCTCATTTGGATTGTTTTCTGGCTCAACTTCCTCAAAATTAACTTTTTTATAAATAGCAGATAGAGGAACTTCTAGCTGAAAGGAATTAAACACTAATGCCGGATCTTCCTCGTCGTACTCACAATACAACCATCTTTTATTTTCGGTTTTAGAATACTGTTCGATTTTAATTTTTGCTTGGTGAATCAGAATGTATTCTCGAAAAGTAGGAATAGTTTTGTAAAATTCAAACTTATCACTTCGATCGTAATTTTTAGTAGATTTTGATAAAACTTCCACAATGACTTGAGGGTTGATAATCATATCTGTGCGATTTTTGTGATATTCTGGTTTTCCCAAAACTACCATGACATCGGGATAAGTATAAAGTCGCATTTTGGCTACCCAAAGACGCACATCACCGATGAAGACATCATACTCTTGCTCTGGAAGAGCTAAATTTAAAGCAACATAAACATTTCCTGCGATCCGATTATGATTAGTAGATCGGCCTGTCATAGGAATAATTTCCCCGTCAAGATATTCGCTTTTGTAATCTGCTGTTTCTTCCAGAGCTAAATAAGAGTGCCAGTTATCAAATTGTCTGCCGGCGAATCATTTGTGGGGAAACTCACCGCAAAATATTATTCTCAACAACGCACTGTCAACTGTACCTTCAATCCTTTTGTGGGGAAGGCTTTTAGCTCATCGATCGCAGCTTATTGAGAATAGTGCCAGATCTCAAAGGCAACAAAAATTACCTTAAGTCTGTTTGATTCCTCAAACCAATTGTGAAAACCGCACATTCGATCGGGCAAATCGATCGAATTTATTTAAGCTAGACGCATCAACATATTTTAAATCAATTACCTATGAACTTCGCAGCAAGACTCGCACAAACTAGCTTACTCGGTTTAATGTTATTGGCCAGCAATCCAGGAGCAACATTTGCTGCAGGACAATCCGCAACACCAACAGCATCTCGCACTCAGTCTGCTGTTGAAACATTCCAAATCGCTAATTCATCAACTCCCGAACAACTGGTAAGGAATTTTTGCGCTCGCAAAAAACAGAAAGTGGAAAACTATTATGAGACGAGTAATTTCCGCATCTATTTGTGCTACAACGGAGCCAATCAATTATATTACTACGGTGTTAAAAAGAGTAACGGCAGCACGATCGCCCTTCGCGCCCGTACTGAAGAAGGAACGGGTTACGTTGCCACAAATGGCACCTACGATTATATCGTTACCGGCGCCGAACTCAGTGTTTACAAAAAAGGCAAACTCATTCTCCAACAGCGAGTAATTCGTTCCCTCTAGCGAAAAACAAGGTCGATCGAATTCGATCGATACACAAATGCAGATAGCTGGTAAAAGTGATGCAGAAACCGGGGTTTTTCACCTAAGAATTGCTTAAAAACCCGATTTCTTGTGTCACAGTGCGTAACCTCTATGAATTTAACTTAACTGCGACATCAAACTTGAGTTACCGGATCGAACACCACCTTTAAAGAATCTGCCGGCACAGTTCGCTTTAGAATTTGCAAGTGACCGTCCGCGTCAGACCAAGTGCGGAATTCTCCGATGACAACCTTTTCCAGACTTGGAAGCAGGCGAACCACAGTCCACGGTTTAAGACGTTTTTCTTGCCGCATAATAGATACAGTTCCTACGTGAATGGGAGCCAAAGCCAGTCCGATGCTTTCTCAGGGCCGATGACTGGCTTTTGACTTTGTTAGCTTGACTTTAGCTCAAACATATCATAAAAAAAAGATTTGTCATTAATCATAAGGAAGAAGTAAGAAGGAAAATGCAATCAAGTAACAGGAATAAATCCAAAGGGTTAAGTTATCCTTAAAAGAAAGAATAATTCCGCCACAGTGAGCTTTTTAACGAATTCGCGGAATTTCCCACTCGCCTGCGGGGTGGGAATGGATAGCGACAGGGCACAACGCCTAATCTCTCAGTTATCAACAAAGAGACAGGTAAAGGCTTACCTAAAGATTGGGATGAATAATCTGCGATCGTTGCGGTGCGAAATTCAGGCAAAATATGCTCCTAGGAATTGCCCGTTACCTAGCTAAACCAAAACGCCAATCGTTACATGAAAATCGTATTCTGGCTGCACATCCAAGCCTAATTCTTGTCTGACAGACATCAAGCAAGGAGCATAAACATTCAGCCACCAATATCTGCGATTAGTAGTAATTTCGCTAGAGTAATAAAAATCGATCGCGTGACTTTGGTAGGCATTCCATCTCAAAAGATTTTTCACGACTTCACCTCTCACAACAGTGATGTGAGAACCTAATCTGGGATGTTGCAATTTAATTCCAAATCGCCTTTGTAGAAACCAGCAGTAGTACAAGCTGAGATCGCGATCGCATTCCAGAATTAACCACCCTATATTATTGGCTTCTCCTTCCAAGGGATAATATTTGAGCGTACCTTTAGCTAGAAGCATTAGTTGATAGTTGAGAGTTGAGAGTTGACAGTAAATAGTTAACAATTAATTGTCGATTTTACGCGATCGGTTGCCGTAACTATTTAATCAAAAAAATGTTTAATAAGTAAGTTCACTTAATTACACGCAAGATACCGATCGTCCAAAAGCTTACTGGCTAGCTTTTTTTCCTTCTTCTATAATATCAAATCCGGGCATAATACCACTCTATTGTCATTGCGAGCGTCAGCGAAGCAATCGCTTAGACTCTGCCAGTTACAGACGATTTATAAACGGGATGGCTAACCCAGATTTGGTATAATTACTAATAGTAAATATTAAGGTGCGCAGTGCGCACCCTACAAATAATTAACTACAAATTACAAATCGTTAGTAATAGTAAGGTGCGCAGTGCGCACCCTACAAATAATTAACTGCCGATTAACTCAACCAATGCTTTAGCCAAATATTCGTACTGCGGCAAAGAATTGTAAAATTGAGCCGAAATCCTCAACATCCGCTGGCTGGCATCCGGCCAAGGAATTACCGGAACTTCTATTTTAAAAACCTCCCACAAAGCATCTTGTAAAGGGACAATTCCTCCCCTAGCAACCACATCAGACTTTTCATCGGGTAGCGGTACGACTGCCATCGAACCTACCATTTCCTCGGGACAAGGCACGGGCAAATCTAATTTGTCCAGCAATATTTGTCTGCCAGCTAATGCTAGATCGTGATTTCTTGCCATCAATTCCGGCCAGCCACCAGGCAACAAAGAACCCATAAAATTAATCGCCACTGGAACGCATAAATAGGGACTCGGATCGCCCGTTCCCATCCAATCAAATTCCAATTGAAAGCGCGATTTATCGGTGCGGGGCGAGTTGGCACCGTGACTGATTGTTGTCGGCCGCACGGCATCTTGTTTGTCGCGCCGCACGTACAAAAAACCTGCTCCTTTCGGCGCGCACAGCCATTTATGACAGTTTCCAGTGTAAAAAGCTGCGCCTATTTCATCTAAATTCAGCGGTAGCATTCCCGGTGCGTGGGCTCCGTCTACCAATACATCTACGCCGCGATTAGCTAATTCTTTAACTAACTTTTCTATTGGAAAGATTAAACCTGTTTGGCTGACAATGTGGTCTAAGAGTGCTAATTTTGTGTGTGGGGAAACTTGTTTAATTACTGCTTCAATTACTTGTTCCGGCGAGGTAATGGGAAACGGTACTGATGCTACAATTACTTTAGCGCCGGTGCGATCGGCCACAAAGTCAAGGACGTTGCGGCAAGCGTTGTATTCCTGATCGGTAGTTAGCAATTCATCGCCGGGGGAAAAAGAGAGCGATCGCAAGATTGCATTGATTCCTGTCGTTGCATTCGGCACGAATGCCAACTCATCCGCACCCGCACCGACAAAGGCGGCTAACTCATTTCTAGCATTATCTAATAATGGTTCAAATTCGCGCATAAAAAAACGCAAAGGTTCTCTTTCTAACTGTTCGCGAAAATAAGTTTGGGCTTCGAGTACGGGAATCGGACAAGCACCAAAAGAGCCGTGATTGAGGAAAATTATCTCGCGATCGAGCAGCCAATGTTCGTTAGTCATTAGTCAGTAGTTAGCAGTCAGTAGTTAGTAGTCAGTAGTTAGTAGTCAGTAGTCAGTAGTTAGTAGTCATTAGTCATTAGTCAAAATTCATCCGTCATGCAAATTTGCAAATACTCCATCGATTGTTAACCACAGAGGACGCAGAGATGACAGAGACAGGGAGAGAACACCAAAGAGATAATAAACCTGGAGTTGGTATCATCAGTCAACAATGCGAGTATTGAAATTCACAAAATTGGTTGAAAATGACAACCCTCAACTCAAATATCAACTATCAACTCTCAACTGTCAACTCTCAACCGGAGTGGACACCACACGAGGCACTTTTCGACATTTTACTCTCAGATGCTTGCAGGGCGTTATAAGTGCTATCGCACTGGCTGCGCCTACGAGTAAGATATCGAACCCTATAAACTCAAAACGCACAACTCCTAAATAACTGTCAATTGTCAATTGTCAATTGTCAGCTCTCAACTCTCAACTCTCAACTATTTTACTTTTTAATTGCTCGAATTCTTCAGGTGTATTGCAATTCGACAGCATAACTGAGGCTCGATCGCCCACAGGTAAAGGTACTGCGGTAATTTGACTCAACCATGTTTGAAACGATCGCCCGCCTGTCTCAATAAACTGTTGCAAATTCGATCGGGATTGACTGCGATAGAAACCGCATAAAGGTTGCCAAAGATTGTTTTGATAGGGAACAACAGCCAAAGTAGATGCAGGTAATTCTGTCAATTGACTGGCCCAATCTTGAATAATCTCTGCATCTAACAAAGGCAAATCGCAACCTAAAAGCAACATCCAATCAGCAGGAATTTCCCTCAATGCTTGAGATAAGGCTACTAACGGCCCGGCACCCGGATCGCGTTCTTGCAGCAATTGATATTCGGGAGTTAAAATCGATCGATAGCGATCGGGCCAAGCAGTCAAAACATAAACTTGTGAGGTTAATTTGGCAGCAACTTCGCACGATCTAACTAATAAAGATTTGCCAGCTATTTCTAACAAAGCTTTATCCGTTCCCATCCGCAAACTTTGACCGCCAGCAAGAATTACAGCGACAATTCGATCGTTCATTTGGTAATTGGTAATTGGTAATTGGTAATTGGTAATTGGTAATTGGTAATTGGTAATTGGTAATTGGTAATTGGTAATTGGTAATTGGTAATTGGTAATTGGTAATCGGTAATTGGTAATTGGTAATCGGTAATTGGTAATCGGTAATTGGTAATTGGTAATTGGTAATTGGTAGGGACACGGCATTGCCGTGTCCTTGCAAGGATTGTTCGAGCGGCAAATTTACTTCATTCTGGGTGCAATCTGCTGTATATCGAGTCACATCGATCGCCATCACAAAAACAGTTTGTAGTGCGGACTTTAGTTAATCCGCAAAAACATTCTGCAATCTGGAGTTAAGTGCGCCAAAACAGTCGGTAATGCGGACTAAAGTCCGCACTACGAACATTTTGCTTCAACTTTAACTCAACACACTAATAGCTTTGCTAACTTCCTCCAGCTTTTGAATAACTTGACCGCTACTTAATAAATTTTCTGCTTCGCTAAAGCCAGAATTAATGTCCTTGCAAATTCCGCTGCGCCACAGGTGAAACCCACCGTTCCAAATAGCAGATTGCATCAATTCCGATGGTTTACCCAACAACACTTCTTGCATTTGTTTGACCAGATCGGCGGTTGATTCGCAGGTAGGATTTACATTACTAAAACCGTAATCTGCGCGATCTAAAAGCAGCCGTTCAAAGGGAGTATCAGGCTGGGCAATGCCGATAATTGCAGTGCGATCGCGCGGTAAATCGCAGCTTCCTTCCAATCCCTTAATTGTGGTATAACTCTTAACTCCCCGCAATTCAAATGCTTGTTGGAACATCCCTTCTGTGGGCGGATGAACGTAGCCGGAGATGATGTGAACATCTCCCGCGCAGGGACACCACATTAATTCTAGTGTCGAAAAAGGCGGTCGTTTGCCAATTTCGCGGCGGTAGGGAACTAGCTCGGCAGCTTGTGGAAAATGCCTGCCAATATAGACAAAACCCAAACCCGTACTGTCAAAAACTTGTTGCACTTTTGCTAGATCGAGTTTTGTCCAATCAACTGCCAAACCGCGCCAAATTTCAATCAGGGGAATGCCTTCTTTTGTCGGCATT
>JBOFTL010001034.1:0-3427 GCA_051652045.1 Microcoleus sp.
GTTACGAAGTTGCCAAAAGCCCCCACCGTTTGATAACTTTTGTCGCCCAATTCCGTCGTGTAAATGCTGGCAACGCCGAAATTCTGACGGTGGGTGGTATTGTCGAGCAAGCGTTCGATCGTGTCTCGCTGCGAAGTCACTAAATTTTTGCAACTGCCGATCAAAGTATCTGTAACACCGCTCAAAGCTTTAGGTACCCGAGAATCCTTGCACAGACTGTTTTCCACCTCTGTTGCCAATTGACCGGAAGCAAAAGTCAGGTATTTATCTCTCGAAGGATTGGTAAATCCCATGCCGGCAGCCAGCAGGATCAGGGCGATAGCAGCTTTTCCGACATTGCCGAAAAAATTAGAGCCTTGTTTGTTAGTATTCATTGCATTATCAATAATCATTTTTTACGTACCCTTGTTGAGTTAGTTGACTTTATAAAGCTTCTATCGATTTAAGCTACACGCCCTCGGAAGCAGATTTCAGAAAAGAGCGTACAGTCTTGAGGTTTCAGGCTATTGGCGAGCAAGTCTCTCTCTCGCTCACCTTCCTCCTACACCACTCGATCCCCCAATCCAGGAAATTTTGCTTAATTTTGCTGGGATTTGCGGCTCTCTATCTCTCGCTGCAACTCTTCAAGGGTAAGGTGCGCAGCGCGCACCCTACAGATAGAATGCGATCGTCAGTCTGATTAATTTTGCCGGGATTTGCGCCTATCTATCTCTCGCTGCAACTCTTCAATTTGGCGTCGCAGTGCCTCCGCTTCCTGATTCCCTGGTGTTTGGGCATTTACGTCAACTGCACCCTCCGATGTCGCCCGCTTGTAATTCCCCAACTTAATTTGGCGGTATTCCTCAGCACTCGCCCAATCCCGCAAATACCGCAAGCGTTCCACCGGGAATGGGTGACTTAGCATGACCCCCTGACCGCCATTATACAGTAAAAATTTATACACCTGGTTGAGGTTGTCTCGATCGAGATCTTGATAGTTGTCTGACTGGCGGATAAATTCTTGTAAACTGCATTCATTAGCATATTTGCTGCTAACTCCTGCTACTTTCATCATCGAATTCATCACGCCATTCAAATCGTCAGTTACTAATAAAGCCGCGCGATCTGCCGACAGTTCAGCCTTGCGCCGCCATTCATAAAAAGCGTAAATTAAACCGCTGCTGACCACATTTCCCAAACCAAAAGTCAGCTCGCCGATCGTCGAAGCAAAATTCATTGCCCACATTGCCATTTGAGTTAAAGTTGGATGACCGCATTTAATGTGTCCTAACTCGTGAGCCAGCACCGCCGACAGTTCTGCTTCATTTACTAAGTCTAAAAGACCAGTATTTAACACTACATAAGGCTGGTTTTGTCCCAGAGCATAGCTGTTAACTGTAGGATTTTGAGAAACAAACAAACCCGGTTCGGGAAAAACATCTAAATCTCGCACGCATTCGCGAAATATATGATAAATACTCGCATATTGACGCGGTCCGACTTGAATGCTATTTCCCATTAAATAAATAAATTGCGGGCGTTCGTAGACAAATTCTACAAATTTGCTGGCAATTAAATCGAATCCGGGCACGCTCCGCAAAGCTTGTTCGGCTTCGCGATCGAGCGGATGCCGAAAAGCTTCGCTGGAAATTCCTGTGTAAGTAGGCATAAGAAGAGTTGCAAAAGTTACATTAAAAATCTCAGTGACGCTAACGGCTGCGGGTGCAATACCCGATCGTCCGCTTCTTTATCAATAGTGACAAATTCAGGGAGAGAATGTGCAGCCGCCAAATTAAGTTAAGATTGAGATTCTCAAAAGCGCAAGTTCGATCGAACCCTCAAGAGAGAGGGGGAGAGTCGGATAATTACCAATTCCCAACTATCAACTATCAACTATCAACTCTCAACTGACTAAATGGCTATACTGCGACTCGAAGACGGTACAACCTACACTCAACCGAGCGACATTGCCCGCGAACTCGCTCCTTTGAACATTGAGCTCAACCGCTGGCCGACGGGCGACAACCCAGAAATTAAAAACTTGCTGGCACAAGACACTCTCAGCGACACGGAAAAAGAGCAAGTTCTGCAAGCCCTGGATGGTTACTTTCAACAACTCAAAGAAACGGCAGGCTATCAATCCCGAGACTTGATCGTACTGCACCCAGACATTCCCAATCTCGACACCCTGCTGGCAAAATTCGATAAGTGTCACACTCACGCTGACGATGAAGTGCGCTATATCGTAGCCGGAGAGGGCATTTTCGGCTTCGTGCGCCCCGATAACTCTCAAGTGGAATTGACGGTGCAGTCTGAGGAATTTATCAACGTGCCGGCGAATACGGAACACTGGTTTTATTTAACCCCAAACCGGAAGATTAAAGCGGTGCGCTACTTTACGACTACGGCCGGCTGGACGCCTCTGTATACTGATACGGAAATTCGATCGGGCAAACAGTTCGTAGTTGCGCTTTAGCGCCGGCTGCAGTTCGTAGTTGCGCTTTAGCGCCGGTGGCCCGATCGCCCGACAGAGCACTAAAGTGCAACTACAAACAGTTCGTAGTTGCGCTTTAGGGCCGGCTGCCACCGCCAAAGAGGGCACTAAAGTGCAACTACAAACGCAAATAGCGTTAGAATAAGCAAAACATAAAGTTTTGTAAATAAACCCTTGACTGCAACATTTATACCCAAAAACAGCCGCACCTGGCACGCTCTCAATCCTCTGTGGCAAGGAGGAGAAGACGCCGTACAAAAGGGTTTACCCCACAGCCAGCTAGCCCCGGCATGGCAGATACTGCTTCTCGGCGACGGTTCCCCAACTCGACACTTGCAATTGCTGACTGGGGAACCGACAGAAGTTGATGTAATCGATATGTCCTTAGTGGGCACAAACTCGGACGGTGCGCCTGCCCAAATCGTAGCGGTTCCGGGGCCGCGGCTGCGGAGGCAAGTGTGGCTGCGAACGGCTTCGGGACAGCGGCTGGCCTATGCTGCTTCTTGGTGGGAAGCGAGTCATGTAGATGAATATTTGGAAAATAAATCTTTACCGATTTGGGCTAGTTTAGCGCGATTGCGGACGGAATTGTATCGTGACGTGCAGGGGATTTATTGCGGTCATTCTGTGGCTTTGGAAGTGGCTTTTAAAGAGTCGGGTCCTTTTTGGGGCAGGCATTATTTGTTCTGGCATCACGGTAAGCCGCTGACATTGATTTATGAGGTGTTTTCACCTTATTTGACTAAGTATTTGGGGCCGACAGAATTGAGGGATGAAGTAGTAGAAAGAGTTGATAGTTGAGAGTTGATAGTTGAGAGTTATAGTGCGAGCGTCCCCGCTCGCGATCGATTAATAGTTGAGAGTCGATCGCCAATTTATTGTATTAATCAATTTCTAAGTAGGGACACGGCACTGCCGTGTCCTGGCATCGGGTGGCTGTTAATTTCACTGCTT
>JBOFTL010001035.1:0-4886 GCA_051652045.1 Microcoleus sp.
AAAAGTCTAAATATAAATTGACTCTATATGATAACAAAAAACCGATTAAATCTTATCCTGTGGTATTTGGCGGCAACCCCACAGGCGATAAACTCAAAGCAGGAGATTTGCGAACGCCGGAAGGAATTTTTAGCATCAAAGACCTGTATCCTCACGAAACTTGGTCGAAGTTTCTCTGGTTGGATTATCCGACTAAACAATCTTGGCGCAAACACATTAAGGCCAAACAATCCGGTACGATTTCGTGGCAAGATAGTGTTGGCAGCGAAATTGGGATTCACGGAGTGCCGGCTAATTTCCAGAAATTAATCAAAGAGCGATCGAATTGGACTTTGGGCTGCGTTTCACTGGAAAATAAAGATGTTGATGAGTTGTATCAATTCGTGCAAAAGGGAACGCCAGTAGAAATTATACCCTAACCTGGCTGGTAGTAGCGCTTCAGCGCCGGCAGCCCGATCGCCCGCAACAAAAAATCCCCGTTTGTAGTAGCGCTTCAGCGCCGGCAGCCCGATCGATCCGCCACCAAAAATTATGAGGTTGAGAAGTTATATTAGTTTACAAGCAAGGGCGCGCCAGCAAGAATTAAGCATTTAGGTAAATTAATAATGATTTGTAGTTAGCCGCACGCCCTAGCCGGCGCTGAAGCGCAACTACAAACAGCACTTAGGTAAATTAATAATGATTTGTAGTTGGCCGCACTCCCTAGCCGGCGCTGAAGCGCAACTACAAGCATTACTGTTAAAGGTGAAAGGTAAAAATGAACGGTGAGGCGTATTTGCCAGTGGTTTCGGTGGTGGTTCCTGTTTTTAACGGTGAGGCGGATTTGCCGGAGTTAATCGAGTGTTTGCGATCGCAATTTTATCCGCCAGAAAAGGTAGAATATATTTTAGTCGATAACAACAGTCGCGATCGAACTTCAACCATCCTCGAAACAGTATCTCGCTCTTCCTCGGTATCTTACCCCCCCTCAATCCCCCCCTTGGTAAGGGGGGGAGGTAAGAGGGAAAATAATAATCAAATTAATATTCGCACCCTGGCAGAAAATGAAATTCAAAGTTCCTACGCTGCCCGCAATCGAGGACTTCGTGAATCGCAAGGCGAAATTATTGCTTTTACCGATGCCGATTGCCGCCCCGAACCTCATTGGTTGGAAAATTTAGTTAAACCCTTCGCCGATTTAACAATCGGAATTTCTGCCGGAGAAATTCTCGCATTACCGGGTAAAACTATTTTAGAAAAACACGCCGATCGCGATAATACTTTATCTCAAAAGCATACTCTTGCTCACACTTTTTGTTCCTACGGTCAAACTGCAAATTTAGCTGTCCGCAAAATTGTTTTACAGCAAATCGGTTTGTTTCGTGCGTACCTGACGACTGGCGGCGATGCGGATTTATGCTGGCGGATTTTGCAACAAACTCCGTACAAATTATATTTTGCTGAAAGCGCGATCGTCCGCCACCGCCACCGCTCTACAATCAAAGAGTTACAAAGTCAATGGTATCGCTACGGTGAGTCGAATCAATATTTGCACGAACTTCACGGTGTCGATTTGATGCGAGAGTTGACTGCTGGGGAGTATTGTTACAGATTGGTGAGGTGGTTGTTGAAGGAATTGCCTGTTGCTGCTGTTAAGTGCGCGATCGGCAAAGCGGAAATGCTAGATTTGTTAAGTACGCCGATCGGTCTTTTGAATGTTACGGCAAGGTCGATCGGGCAGCGACAAGCAAAACTTCCCGCATCAGCTTGGGAAATTTCTAGGTTTTAGATCCGGTTTTAAATATTGTCATGATTAATCGGTAAAAATAACAATATTTACTTCCCATCATAATTACTCTTTAAAAAAAATTGCCAAGAAAAGACCTATATGGTATGATTGAAGATTGTGACTATTAATCCAAAATAAAGAAACTAGCCCGGAGAAATTGAGATGACACAGCAAACACTGCACGGAACCAGCCGCAAAAGAAAAAGAACCTCGGGTTTTCGCGCCAGAATGCGCACCAAAAACGGTCAGTTAGTCATCAAAGCGCGTCGCAGCAAAGGACGCCACCGCCTCGCGGTCTAGGACAGAATTAAGGTTGAGGGGAAAATCTCGATCGCGCCCCCATGCTGCCAACCGCAAACCGACTCAAGCACCGCAACGACTTCAGCGCCGTCTACCGCAGGGGAATTCGTCGCAATTCGACTCACCTGAGTTTGAGAGCGCTGCGGAAACCAAAAACTGCCGGCTCTGGGACGGTCGAAAACTCATTGCAGCCAACTCGCACGGGTATTTCCATCAGCCTGAAAGTCAGCAAGCGCGCTACAGTGCGAAACCGGATCAAGCGCCAAATACGCGCAGCATTGCGACAGCTATTACCCCGATTAAAATCCGGGTGGGATTTAGTAATCGTAGTGCGACCGCTCGCCCAAGAGTGCAATTATGCCAAAATTCTGCAAGAATTAGAGCAGTTGTTGGTAGAAGCCGAGGTATTAAATGGGAATTAGAGAGGAAGTATTCTATGAAGGCGGCCCGGCAGTGGGTGACTTGATAATTAACCTACTGTTGGGGTTGACAGTTGTGGGAATCCCGCTGACAGTAGGAGCGATCGTCCGCGCTCTGTGGCTGCGCTACCGGGTTACTAACCGCCGAGTGTCAGTCACCAGCGGCTGGATGGGGAACGATCGCACCGACATCATATACTCAGACATTACCAAAATTGTCACCGTACCGCGCGGTTTCGGCACCTACGGAGATATGGTGATTACCCTGAAAAATGGCGGTCGCTTGGAACTGCGATCGATTCCCAAATTCCGGGAAATGTACGACTACATTAACGAAAAACTGTCCCCTGCAGCTCAAAAAGCAAATGCTGCCAAAACAAAATAACAGTTTGTCCCTCAAATAATGGGTAAGTCAATGCGAATATTGGCAAACTCATTACCAAAAAACCGCGGTTCGGGCGGTCGATCGAACGGCAATGTCCTAAGATAAAGACAAAAGCCAAAAAGTTGAAGCAGCCCGCATCCAGCGGATGCCAACAATTCTCAACAGCAAACGCTGTATAAAAACAGAGCACCTCAACTAAATCAAAGCGAATGGATTTTGGTATCTCGTTTCTCTCCAACAACCTAATGCTGCCGATCCTAGATTTTTTCTACGGGATCGTGCCAAGTTACGGTTTAGCGATCGTAGCTCTGACGCTCGTAATTCGCTTTGCTCTTTACCCTCTAAATGCAGGTTCTCTCCGCAATATGCGGCGCATGAAAGTAGCGCAGCCGCTGATGAAAGAGCGAGTCGAGCAAATTCAGAAACTCTATAAAGACAATCCTGCCAAACAGCAGGAGGAAATGAGCAAAGTATATAAAGAATTCGGCAATCCTCTAGCAGGATGCTTCCCCTTATTGCTGCAAATGCCAGTGCTTTTTGCCCTGTTTGCAACCCTGAGAGGTTCGCCGTTTTCTGACATCAATTACAGTGTCAACATCCAAATCTTGCCTCAAGAACAAATCGAAAACATTCAGCCTCAAGCGTTTTCAACTCCTCCCCAAAATATTTACGTCACGGGAACTTATCACGCTCCTATTGTAGGGATACTTCCAGGGGGCGACAAAATCGGAATCGGGCAAAAAACCAAGATAGAATTTCAAACCCCAGAGGGCAAACCGCTGCAGGCATTAGCTGCTGAAAATCAAAGCGAAATCGACTTTGTACCTACTTGGAAAGTCATCAAAGGCGAAGAACGGGTACAAATAGACGAACAGGGCAATATCATTGCCTTGCAACCCGGTGAAGCAACGATTCAAGGCACAATCCCCGGATTGGCCGCAGACAAAGGATTCCTATTTATTGAAGCCCTAGGTCGCGTAGGCGCGATCGACCCAGACGGCACCATCCACTGGGATATTTTGATCATGATTCTCGGTTTCGGTATCAGTTTGTACATCAACCAAACCCTATCGGGACAATCCCAGGGACCGAATGACAATCCCCAGCAAGCTACAGTAAACAAACTCACCCCTGTCATATTTTCCGGGATGTTTTTGTTCTTCCCACTGCCCGCTGGAGTGCTGATGTATATGCTGATTGCTAACATCTTCCAAACAGTCCAAGCATTTATTCTCTCGCGCGAACCGCTGCCGGAAAATTTGCAAAAAATAGTAGACGAAGCAGAAGCAAAAGAAAAGAAAGAAAAGGGATTAGATGCACTTCCTTTTGAACCGGGCAAGTCAAAGAAAAAGGCTTGATTCTAACTGCAAAAAGTTAACAGCTTTGCTCTGTTTTGAGTTTTGAGTTTTGAATTGAAAATTAATAAATTCAATATTCATAACTCAAAATTTTTAAAGTTGACTTGGGACAGTTGATAGCTAGGTTTTTAGAGTTGGCATTTACATAGTGCCAAAAAAACAATTCTCATGACTCGATCGGGGAAGGCGCAGTCCTTAATAGTCGGTAACTGAAACCAGAACTTATGCAGAACCGGGTTTTTGAAAAAAAAATTGACAGAGGCTTTTAATCTCTTTAAAAAACCCGGTTTCTCAGAGTCCGAGTCAAAATATTTTTGAGTAACCAATCCTAATGAACGACACTGAAATGCAGCAAGGACAGCAGTGGTTGGAACAACTGCTGAAACTGGCAAAAATTCCCTCAACTGTAGAAACCCAACAGCAACAGGATTGCTGCTGGCTGAAAATGGATGAAACCAATCTCATGCGAGAACAGGTAGAAATCCTCATCGGACCCAACGGTACCGTACTGGACGCCATTCAGTATCTTTGCAATACTGTTCTAAATATCAACTCCGATCGCGAAGAACCGATCGCCTATACTGTAGAATTGGACGGTTATCGCATTCGCCGGGAAAACGAACTGCGCGCGATGGCCCAGGAAGCAGCAGATTACG
>JBOFTL010001036.1:0-6678 GCA_051652045.1 Microcoleus sp.
GTACTAAAACCTCTCTGGCACTGTTGGTGGCTATCTTCTTCCAGTTAGAATTTGTTGTGGGTGATAACTTGTCATCTCCCCCTTCAAAATCCCCTTCGAGTTGGCTTTCCCATTCGTTTTCCGACTGGTATCCCATGTCATATTCTCCTGCTAACAAAGATTCGAGTTCGTACTCAGACATCGTTCCGTACATTGTCAGTGCTCCTAGTTGTTAGTTAGTTTGATTTGTTGTCGTTTTTCTCCTGCTTGGTGCGAACACTAAAGCAGTATAGTGAAGGATTGAGAGTGTTCGTTTTAACCTAAATTCGGCTGAAATACTTCCTCAATTCTTTTCGCCCGATCGAATAAACTTTGTTTGATTGGCAAGCAGTTTTAACCGCGAAAGAATAGAGGAAATAAATTTAAATTTCCGCTTTAACCCGGTTCCGCACTTCTCAAACCTCTGCCACCATTTCGGCGCGAATCGATCGGTACGACTCGCTGCGTGTGACCCCGAAAAGCGATGCCCAAAGTTTCCGCACTGGTAAGCCATTCTTCGGCATTATCTGCAACTTCTCGCAGCAATGCTTCAAACTCGGCACGCGAACTTTTGAGGATGTGTTTTTGCGCCAACCAGCGAATCATTTCCCGCCCGGAAACTGCCATGCGGTGGCGCGCCGAAGCATCGACATTTTCTTTGAAATAGCGCAGCATTACTTCTTCGACAACATCCCAAGCATTGTCTGCACCAAAGAGTTTTCTAACATCTTCTGCGCCCAGGATTTTAAATGCTTCTTCCAGCAATTGCAGCACTTCAATGCGAAATACATTAACGTGGCCGTAGGAAGACCATTTTAGATTATTGCGCAAATCCAAGCCCGATCGCCTGACAGTAGCAATGCTGCCAAAACTCGGGTCAAAAGCGCGTTCGCGAATCACATCAGAAATGCGTTTGTCGCGCCAAAATTCCGATACATTATTGATGAATTGCGTGAATAAAGGATGAAATTGAGTGTTGGGTTTAGCGCTGGGCATTACTTCTACAGGAGTGTATCCCAATACGCGGCGATAGGTTTGCATTCGCTGCTTTTGAGTGTACCGTAAGACGCTGCGTCGATCGAACCGATAAAGTCCGTAAGCACCGTCACCGCTTGACAATCTCACGGCACCGGCATTGAACAATTCTTGCAGTTTCCAAATCGCTCGAAAAACACCAATTTTTTCGTGCTGATATAGATAGTAAAGGTCGGCGACAGCGAGAATTCTGTCCGAAGAAACTTGCTCGTCGTAATCTTCAACTTTTTCTGGCAAGCGAGTTGCCGCAACTTTTGCAGCCGCTTCATTACCGATACCGATTAATTCGGCTAAACCTCCATCGGGCGGTGCTTGAATTTGCGATTCAGCCGCTACCAATTGCGAAACCATTGTCTCAATTTGCTGAGTTAAAGCATCAGCTAATTGAGGGTTTTGGATGAGCTGAGGGGCTAGTTTTTCTGTAAGAGTTTCCCTCAGGGCGGCAATGCGATCGTATAAACCTTGATTGTCTCCAGTCGTGGACATGATTGAGTCTCCTAAGTAGAAGGAAGAAGGAAGAAGGAAGAAGGAAGAAGGAAGAAGGAAGAGGGAAGAAGGAAGAAGGTGGTAGGTAGTAAATGTGAGAAAAACCTTTTACCTCAAACCTCAAACCTCAAACCTAAGACATTCACAAACCTAAAAGCAGTAAGCCTTCGAGCAATTGGGATATTGCATTTAATTAAGTTGACTTACTTAGCTAATATTTTCAGTCGGATTGCTGTTAGTTTGTGAAACCGCTGGCAGCGGAGTGTTTGCGAGCTAAAAAATTTTTATTGCAGAAATTGTCCGCCTCGTAGGGTAACTGTTTGGTCCCTATTTGGCACCAAAATGTCATCCCTGTCGTCGATAAAGTAAGGCGGTAGAGGTGAAATCAAGGCTGATGCTAAGCGTTTGACTTGATAAATTTGGAACGCCAAATCGCGCAGGGAACGCAGGACACCGGCTCGCTTGAAAGCAGTGTTGCGAATGGGAATGTAAGAAGCAGCTTGCACTAAAATCATCAGTCTTTCTGATGTTTCGGCAATGGTTTTAGCAATCCCCAATTTGCCACCATCTTTAGCAATTGCCGGCCATTCTTTAGTCGCCGCCAGTAACGTCCACGAAAGCAATGATTCTACTGTCATGGGCGGAACTAATTGTCTGACTTGAGAAAGTGGATATCCAGTACCATCCGGCAGCAAGAAAGCAATTTCACCACTATCCAATTTTTCATCTCTTGCTTTGGTGAAATCAAGCCATACTGCCTGTCTTTCCGCAGGGCCGAGGAAGACTAAATCCATAATCCGATAAACTTCTTGAACTGATTCTGCAACCACCGACAAAGCTTGCGATAACAGCACCAATTGCGGCCCGACAAAAGCACCAGCACCAGAATTATCGATGTAAGCATTCCAGCTAGATCTCAGAGAAGCAATGTAATCTCTGATAATCAAAAAGTTGCTGTAATTTTGTTCTTCATCGACTGTGTTAATGCGCGATCGAGTCAGTCCAAACATATCAGCTAAATCTTTAAGCTGTCCGGCAACTCTTTCCGGTTCGCTAGGATTAACATCGCCAATCAACAATTGGAATAAGCTTTCAACTCGCTGAGCGCGAGGCCCGCCTTGAGTTCCCATTTCGTTGACTAATTCTGTTATTTCAGTACGGACGATCGAGCGTGTAGCTTCAATGTTTTGCGGGTCTGCATTTGTATCTAATGGATAGAGTTTGTTAAGCAGCGGTAGCATTTCATTGAAAGCAGCTTTAGCCCGGTGATAAAGACTAGCTTGCGCGCCAGTTAACATTCCGCCAAGTTCAGTTTGTACTGTGGCATAAGCCCGAGGACTCCATACATAATCAGTGCGGCCGTTGCTTTCTTGAGCTGTAAAAGCTTGTGTTAGAGAAGCGCGCAACATTTGCGCATCTCCTACCTTCAAATTGCGACCTAAAACTTCGCTGAAAGCACTATCTACCATCTGCTGTAACGTGCCACCTTGACTATCAGTAACAGCATAGGAATTGCGAATCCCAGAGCTAGAAACTTGGTCTAAAGTCGGCAAAACATCAATTACTGTATCTTCGACAACGCTGGGCGGATTGAAAATTTGGCGCTGGGGAATTCGATCGATAATTCCTTCGATCGTGAGTTGTTGAATGCTGAATTCACTTGGTTCATTTGTATTGCCATCTAAGAACAGAGATACTGTTCCGAACGACAATCTTTCACCGACTCGCGGCAGAAAAATTCCAGTAGTGGATGTGCCGCCGTTGTCGCTAATTCCAACAAGTTCTCTACCGCGAAATACTTGGAAAAAAAGTTCGGGATTGATTTCGGCTTCTAGGGGTTCTTGGCGGTAATCTTCATCGCTAAATTCAATCTCGAAAACACCTAATGAGTCTGTTTTGCCACTGCCGAGGCGATCGTCAAATTTCAAGTCTTTATCCCAAGCTTCGACTCTGAAACCTCCTAAAAAGCTTGTTGTTCCGGGGGGTTGAGGTGTCGGTGTTGGCGTCGGCGTAGGGGTTGGTGTGGGAACATTTTTTAATACCTGTCCGCGAATGCGATAAGTTGTCATTCTCATTTCTCCTTTTAGCGATCGAGACTTAGTTATTAGCGATTAATTGCTAACTAATAACTAATGACTGTTGATTGGTGATAAGTAAGTCCACCTAATTAAAGGTAAAATTAAAATTCCTCAAAAGCTTACTGGATTAGTATTATTCGTTCTTCCTTCTTCTTGATAAAAAAATCAGAACAGTCGATAATACATCCGTGTATCCGTGTCAAAATCCGTGTCGTGCCTTCCTTTTTTCTACCTTCTTGCCAATGCTTTGTAGAAGTTTTCGGTAATTACTCCCGGTTCTGCCAATCGCTTATCGAGAGCAAATCTCGACGCAGGAATTAAGAACCTTTCAGGAATAATTCCGGGGTCATTTCCTCGCGCTAAACGCTGTCCTGCTTCTTCGATCATCCGCTGGTGTTGCGGCTTAAACCCTGTTACTTCAGCTAGAGTTTTATCGCCCAATTGTGGATACTTGGTAAAGCAAATTGTATCGACTACTAATTGATTTGCTTTGCTGAATGTTTCCAAGATTTCCGAGGGCAGATTTCCGGCGCGGGGATTGGGATAAATGCGCTGCCACATCTGGCGGTATCTGTCAGCTTCATCAGGAAATCCCATTCGTTTTAGCAACTCAATGCTGATGAAAACTCGCAAGTAAGGAACGGGATGCGGCGCGCCGGCATGGAAATAGAAAGTAGATTGAGTCGATCGCGCTGCAATATCCATCAAAGATGCGACAATCGTCGGTCCGCCTAACAATAAACCGGACATATCTGCAAAGATTTCGCTGTGCCAATTAGTCCAAGTTGTAGCAACTGTACGACTCATTCCAGCTTTGAGCAAACGTTGCGCGATCGCCCTAGGAATTGCCTGTCTCAGATTCAAATCTGTTTGCAAGTTGTGCGATACTTCGTGCAAAACAGCTCCCAACGTCCAAGGATTTATTAATCGGTGATAGGGCAATTGAATCAGCGGGAAAGGATTGATTTGCTGTCCGAGTTTGCTCAGAGGAATGCCGCGCCGAAATGTAGCAGGTGAAAATCCGGTTCTCATGTACGAAAGCGGTGCCGGTGACGGAATCGATTTAGCAATTCCCAATCCCATGTAAACATCTTGATAGCAGTCGAGAGCAATGCGATCGCACCCCAACAACCAATTACCAAATTTACTCTGTCTCTGTCCGAACAACTCGAAATAAAAATCCCAAATTTGTTCGATCGCCCGCACCCAATCGTGAGCTTTATCCTTGCGATTCATCAGTTGTTGCAGGCGTTTGGTATCCGGTTCGCGCATGGCTGTTTGGGCGATCGAACCGACGTTTTTGGACATCTCCATCAACTGCATTCTCAGCGAACTAATTAGCTCGTTAACTGCATCAATGTGAGCGTCGGAAGGACTGGCAGCATCCGTACCGAATTCGTCATGTTTGAAGGGACGCAAAGCAGCAGCGTGTCTGGTAACATTCAGGGCTTGTACCCTCAGCCAAGGTTTTAAACTTGGCAGTTTGTTTTGCTCTTTGACAGACAATTTATCTCGCTGCAAGCTGATTAAATCTAACTCGTCTGAGTCTTCATATTTTCCCAATTGTTTTCGCGTTTCCAAGAGTCCGTTCATAGTATTAATTTTGCAGTGAACAGTGGCAAGTTGACAGTGACAATTGTCAAAGAAAAACTGGGCGGAGGGTTAAAGCCCTGGCTTTTTAGAACGGGTTGACGAACTATCAACTGTCAATTGTCAATTGTCAACTGTTACCTCAACCGAATTTAAGCGGGAACGCGGCGGCGCTTGCCAGTTGTTTTTGGCTGCATTTGATGCTGCGCTTTATGGGATTTTTTCATCGCGTTGTTGACTTTCTTAGGATTGTCTAAAACTTTAGCTGTATTCGCAGCTAGCGCCTTCACAGCAGTGCTTTGAGAGAGCGGTTTTCCTTGGGCAACCTGTTGGGATAGGGTTTTTACAGTTCCTTTCAAAACTTCAGGAACTGTCTGCAATAACTGTCGCGTACTCGGGCTGTTATACAGGGCGCGTCCCATTTTTGCAACTCCTTGAACTAGAGATGGAGCGACAGCAGTAATTGCTTTAGCTGCTGAGGGAATCAATCGCGCTGCCATCGGTACTAAAGCGCCCAAAAATGCTTCAGCTTCAGCTTCACTTTCGCTGTGGGCGGCCCGATAAGCGAGATTTTCCATGACCATTTCATACTCAGTCATTGGAGAAGATTCAAATTCCGACTCGTACTCAGATTCGTACTCAAATTCACCTTCAGCCAATCCCAAAGCACCCCCCAATCCTTGCAGCAAATTACCGATAAAAGGATCGCCTTCGTATTCGCCCTCGTATTCGCTGTTGTATTCACTGTTCAATTCAGCTTCATACTCGAATTCAAATTCACGCTGGCGTCTTTTACGCCGATTAGCAAGCAAGCTGCCGACAGCTTTAATTGCCATAGGTGCTGCTTTGGCGAGCAGCGGTGCTAAGAAAGGTAAAAATTCTTCACTTTCGTACTCGCTAGCGAATTCGCACTCGTATTCGCGGCTCATCGGGGTTTCTAGTTCGTAGTCAAACATTTGTTCACCTCTATTTGTGTTTTTGTGTTGGCAACCGCAACCTTTAGTATTCATAAACTGGCTCTCTTCTCCGCTTTTGTGCAGGTGCCGGTGCTGGTTTATTAACTTTGCTGGCGGCATTAGAAGAACGCACCATTGTTTTGGCACAAGTCATGGGATTGCTGAGAACTTTGCGGGTTTCATTAGCCATGACGCGGGCTGCTGTTTTAGAAGTAATGGGTTTTCCTTGAGCGGCTTGGCGTGCTAAATTATTGCTAGTTCTGGCAACAATTGTCGGTACTGTTTTTACCAGCGGGCGAGTAGTAGGAGACTTGCGCAAAGTCCGCGTTAATGTAGCGGCACCTTTGACTAATTTGGGAGAAATTTGCCGCATGGAATGCGATTTAATCGGAATAATTCGAGCGGTAAAAGCACCTGTATAAGCTTCGGCTTCGGCTTCGCTTTGTACCTGACTTGCCATTGCTGCTAATGCTTCTGCTAGGGCTTCCGGCTGCGGTGCTTCGGATTCGTATTCG
>JBOFTL010001037.1:0-1886 GCA_051652045.1 Microcoleus sp.
CGATCGCAGCAAAAATTGCCGCAGCAAAGCTTGCAGCAAAAAAAGGGAAGAGGGAAGAAGGAAGAAGGAAGAAGGAAGAAGGAAGAAGGAAGAGGGAAGAAGGAAGAGGGAAGAGGGAAGAAGGAAGAGGGAAGAAGGAAGAAGGAAGAGGGAAGAGGGAAGAAGGAAGAAGGAGTTATTACCCATTACCCATTTTCATATTTGATACTTCAGATAGATGCGAAAATAACTGCAAAGTTAGTACCATCCTCGCTAAATTTAGTAGGTAAATGGGTGTGAACAAATTTTTGTTTCGGGTAGCGATCGGGCTGTTAATGGCGTTTTTTGGCGCAATTACTTATTATACAAGCGACGTACAAAATCCCGTAACAGGTGAGAGACAGCGGGTGCAGCTTACTCCCCGACAAGAGATATCTTTGGGGCTGCAAGCGCGACAGCAAATAGGGGCAAAATACGGAGGGCTTTATCCCAGTCAAAAGATTCAGCAGTATGTCGATCGAGTAGGGGAACAAGTTGTTACTAATTCGACAGCTAAACAAGCGCCTTATCCGTTTGAATTTCACTTGCTGCGCGATCCAAAAACAGTTAATGCTTTTGCTTTGCCGGGAGGACAAATTTTTATTACTGCGGGGTTGTTGGGGCGACTGAATTCTGAGGCTCAATTGGCTGCTGTATTGGGACATGAAGCCGGTCATGTTGTGGCGCGCCACGGTGCGGAACACTTGGCAAAACAGCAGTTTGGTAGGGCTTTGGTAACGGCGGTGGGAGTTGCTACTAGCGACGATCGCGGGGGCGGACAACAAACAGCATTAATCGCTCAAGCTGTCAATCAAATTGTTAGTTTGCGGTACGGTCGATCGGACGAACTGGAGAGCGATCGACTCGGTTTTCAGTTTATGATGGAGGCGGGTTACAATCCTCAAGGTATTGTTGAAGTGATGCAAATTCTCGGTGCTGCAAGGCAAGGTGAAGCACCGCCGGAGTTTTTAAGTTCTCACCCGAATCCTGAGAATCGAGTGCAAAAATTGCAGGCTTTAATCTCGCAAAATTTTCCTAATGGTGTTCCCGCTAATTTGTTTACTGGGCGCGATGAATTTGCTAGGAATGTATTGGCTCGCGATCGATAAGTAGTTGAGAGTTGAGATAAGTTTAAAAGGTACGATCGAACAGTGAGGACTTATGTATTCTCGCGTAAACTAAGGATGCGAGGGCGTGTTTTCAAACTACTCCTTCAGATTCAGATTTCCCTCGCATCCCCCGCCCTCAACCGTAGGGTTTTTAGAGGGCGGTTTACATCCCCGTATTTACAGCGGACAGTAGATAGCGGACTTTGAATCATCCCTGTCTGCAGTCACAAGTCAAAAGTCAACCCAGACCAACCCTCAGTCCGATCTAAAATCTAAAATCTAACTAAAATCTAAAATCGTATCGCCCCTTGCGCGAGTTCAGTATTTGTGCTTTTCTTTACCTAGCTGCTGCAAGCCAGACAACACGACAACCCACCGACAGCAGCACCCGCAGTTTGTCCTGAAAGCTTGCTTTCCCACACATCCCAAAAAATAGCTCTTGGGTGATAATGGAGGGTACATTAACCAAGCACACCTAATTTGAGAACCCAACATTATGATGGCAATTCCCGGCGTTGCAGTTCTCGCTCTGATTTATGAAAGCAGTACCTCCCTGGTGTACCGCGGCCGCAACGAGCAGGACAATCAACCTGTTATTATCAAAATTATCAAAGAAGATTATCCAACTCCAGAAGAATTAAATAGATACAGGCGTGAATATGAAATTACTGCGAGTTTGAGCCTGGATGGTGTGGTCAAAGTCTACAAATTGCAGCCTGTGAGAAACAGTCTGGCAATGATTTTAGAAGATTTTGGCGG
>JBOFTL010001038.1:0-3417 GCA_051652045.1 Microcoleus sp.
CCTCTAATCCGCCACCCGGTATTTTAGGTTGTAAAACTACTGTAGTTTGTCCGCTGCCTGGGGAACTTTCCGGAGTAAAAACGGCTGCTGAAACAGCAGGTATTCCTGAGTTGCAGAAAATGACGATCGAGGCAATAACGCTCGCGATAGTTAAATATGATTTACGCATTCGCACAGAAAAGCAAGCCTTTGTGATGACTTCACGATCGCTCGCAATGACATAAAATCTGATTCCTTGGATAAGTCGCGTTAAAATTTGTTTCATTCGATCTAATTTAATTTACCAAAGTGGAAAATCTTGCGAGCGTTAAGTTAGGAATGAGAATTAAATAACTGGCATTTTTTGTAGGTTGGGACCGGGAACGAACCCTCCGCTACGCTTCGCCCAACACCACCCTCGAACGTTGGGTTTCATGCTTCAACCCAACCTACTCCAGTCTATTTAATCCACGATCCTTAACTCGCAGCAGCTTGTCAAAAATCATCATTCCACAACCTGCGACTGGCTAAAGCCCGCACTTGTTCGTCCTCATCAGCAGATGCCAGCGCTCGCAGCAGCGGCACGGTTCCCGAATTATCGGGATAATGTTCGATAATTGCTTCGAGTGCTGTAAACCTGGGATTGTAAGGAAAAGCGCCTTTTTGACCGTAGGGATCGCTTAAAGCTCGATCGCGCAAAAATTCAAACATTCCCGACTCTTCCCTCCATCCCCGCACTAACTCTACCAGAGCGATCGATCGCACCTGTGAATCTTCATCCTCCCGAGCTCTGATTTTGAGCCACTCAAAAGTCTCCAGTTCATTTGTCCGGCCCCGCGCTAACTTTTGTAAAGCTATTTGTCTTACAGCAGGGTTTTCATCGTCCTCTGCCAAACTTGCCAGCAACATCCAAGTTTCCGCAGCATCGGGCCAGTAACGGGCGAGTTCCTCCGCCGCCGCTTGCCGCAGTGTCGCATCTGGCGATTTAACTAAAGTTTTCAGCCAGGGCAAAGTTTCCGCATCCTCCGGCCACCCCCGAACTATTTCTGACACCAACAGGCTTAATAGCTGAGTCTCATCCGTCAGTGCAGCCAAATTTCTGAGAAAAGGTAGCGTTTCGCTGCGGTGCTCCCAGCGGGCAGCGATTTGTCGCACGGCAGTTTCTCGCACATTCAGGTGTCTGTCTGACTCGGCAAGATTTTGCAGCCAGTGAAAAACTTCGAGACTCGCCTGGGGCAGCTTGGCGGTGCATTCCACCGCTACTTGACGCACAGTCCAGACATCCTCGCGGCTGACGGCTTGTTGCAGCAGCGGTCGAGTTTCTGGATGTTCCGGCCAGCCGGTGGCGATCTGTTCCAGGGAAATTTCTCGTATTGCAGCGTCTCGATCGCCCGCAGCTAGATTTTGCAAAAAAGTCAGAGTTGAGGGCTTATCGCGCCAGCTAGAGGCAAATGCTTGGATTGCTGCCTGCCTGATGGTGGAACTTTCCTCAGATTCGGCTGTAGTTTGCAGTATCAGGTAAACCTCTGAATCGTTTGGCCAACGCGCAGCTAATTCTGCTAAAGCTGCTGCCCGCACTTCTTTGCTGCTGTCGGATTGAGCTAGAGTTTTGAGTAACTGGCAAACCTCGACTTTTGTCGGCCAACCCGAGGCTAACTCTCGCACTGCAACTGTTCGCAGGGTGGAACTTCCTGTCTGGGCGAGGTTTTCCAATAGCGAGACAGTTCCTAAAATTTGATGCCAGCCTTTAGCTATTGCTTGCCACGCGGCGACTTGCACTCCTAAATTTTCGTCGGATTCGGCTGCTGTTTGCAGCAACAATAAAGTATCGGTGCGATCGTGCCATTTTTCGGCTAACTGCTGCAAGGCTGCGGTGCGGACTGCGGGACTCGGATCGGACTGGGCCAGAGTTATCAGCAGCGGTAAAGTATCGGCTTTGTCCGACCAACCTGCCACCATTTCTTGGATTGCGGTCGATCGCACTGCCCAGCTCGGATCTAATTTGGCTAATTTTTCGAGCATCAGGTAAATTTCTGGTGCTTCCGGCCAGCCGCGGGCGATGGCTGTGACTGCGGTGGCTCGAATTTCGCCGCTGTCGTTAGAGTGCGCCAGTATTTTCAGCCAGGGCAGGGTTTGCGGGTCGTTTTTCCAAGTTTGGGCAATTGCCGCGATCGCCCGCGATCGAATGTGATATGTTTCTTGCAAGTCTCGGGCGTTTTGATAAAGAATCAGAAAATTAGTGCCGTATTGCGATAACTTTTTAACTGCATTTAATAGTTTGGTGTCTGTGCTTTGTTTAACTTTATTTTTAACTTTTTTTAGGCATTTAGCAGCTAAAAATATGTTAATAAATTTTTCTGCTTGACCGTTTTTATCTGTCAAGTATTCTACAATTTCGCTGGCAGCTTCTTGGTTGAGTTTTGCTGTGATTTCTACAAGAACTTCGTGCAGTGATTCATTGCGCCAATGCCGATCGAATACTGTTGTTTTGAGTTCGGCTAAAGTCAGCATACCTGTTTTTAACTGTACGTCGATCGACTCTGCTGCTGTCCGGGGATTAGTTTCGGCAACAATTTTTGTTAACAACACACCCATAGTTGGTTCCCTGAATTTTGTTTGTCTCGAAGATTACAAATCAGCGCCCGAACCCGAACTTAGTTTAAAGTGTATTGCAGCTTTGTGGAGTACGGAGCCGATCGAGATCTATTTTATAGCAAAACTACTCGATCGGGGGGAGTCCCATGCAAAATCCGCCACCACCCAAAGGAAAGTTGGGTGGTGGCGGGGGCGCGAGCGCCATAAGATAAGTTTGTCGTGATGACTTTAGTCCTTAAGATAAGTTTGTCGTGATGACTTTAGTCCTCAAAATAAGGACTGAAGTCCTTACTACGAACCTTAAGATAAGGACTGAAGTCCTTACTACGAACCTTACTACGAACCTTACTACGAACCTTAATTACGAACCTGAAGAATGTAAGAAGGCGCGATCGCACGATTCAAAAGGAAATCTAGCTAACACCTACTTGCACGCGATCGCCCGCAATTCGCACGGGAAAAGTAGGAATTTTGACAGTTTCATCGTCCAAACACTGACCGTTAATCAAGCTAAAGTTTTGCTTGTAAATCGGCGAAGCAACTTTGAGATTCCCCGCGCGATCGCCCACAATTCCCCGCGATAAAACATAGGCTTTGCTAAACGGATCGTAATTGCTCAAAGCATAAAGTTCGCTGCCATTTCCCACGCGAAAAATTGCCACTTGTTCGCCTTCCACTAAAGCGCAAACACCCGTATCGGGGGCGATCGCATCGAGAGAACACACATCTACCCAAGTTGTCACTGTATCGCGAGCCTGTAATGATTGAACCATGATATTTTCCTGTTAATTTTAGTGGTGAGTCTTGTGAACCACAAATCTTGCTCCCTCCCCTTAGCAAGGG
>JBOFTL010001039.1:0-2649 GCA_051652045.1 Microcoleus sp.
ATTCACTAAGCTAAGGGCGATCGCTACTTACGGATCTGGTGCACCATCTAATAGTAGCTATATTAACCCGTTGCCTCCTATTTTAATGCTGTCCGGGCAAAAGGATTCAGTGGTTCCCCAACAACTTTCGCGTTCGGCATTTCAAAGAATACCAGCACCAGCAAAAACCTTCATTGAATTGAATGGTTTAAATCATTACAGTATCAATGAATCTCAACAACCCATTGGATCGCCAACAGAGGAAAACAAAGCGGATTTTTCCAATCGAGATTCAGTGAGTTCGATCGCCCGAATCTTAAAAGCATTCGTGCAAAATATTAAATCCCCACAAGAAAATTGGCTGAGTTACTTGGATGAAGACATTGTTCGCGCGATCGCCTACAGTGAATCAAGTTGGCAAGGTTAAATCTGCAGGCAAATTATCAATTTTTTGCGATCGTTTACGCTCTAAGCCAAACGACTTTTCACGCCTTGTATGCCTCCTAAGACTGCTGCATCGATCGGGGGTTGATTTTGCCCGCCTTTGACGGCATCGTATTCTCTGGGTTGATTTTCGGGGTCTGGCATGGCATTTTGACCTTCAGATGATTATTAATATACTATTTTTTTACCAATCCTATATTCTGCGCCTTCTTTAAATGCAGTAAAACTCTGTTCGTAGGGTCTAAACACCACAGAAAAACAATCTGTACTACCATTCTGATGCACGATCGTCACTCTAATTGACCATTCTTCAAGATCGATTTTTTGCCAAATACCCCGCCACAGATTGCTTGCACTCACAGTTCCATCAGCGCAAAATTTCCACGGAACTGGATGGTAAGATCCTTGTCTTGCAGATTCTGGAGTGTTAACCTGCCAGAAAGTATTATCGACTATAGCTGTAAACCTTACAGGAGTCCGCTCTCGATCGTCCTGGCATTCATAGGTGCCAGAAAAATTGGCAGCAACATCTCCAGATTGCTGTGCTATTTTCGCCATCAATGCTCTCAAAGTTCCAAATTTCCAATCTCGATCGCGGTGAGCGGGAATTGACAAAATTTGCTGGCATTTGAGGTTTTCATAGATATGATGAGTGTCAGTAATACTGCGCAAAAACCAGCTTTTTTGCATCGAGTCATCCTGCAATGCACTCACCACTAAATCCAATCCAGCGTCTCCATATTTCATCGCTTCAGAAAGGGCGGCGATTCTAACTGCAAATACGCTCGAAGCCAAACGGCTTTTCACGCCTTGTATGCCTCCTAAGACTGCTGCATCGATCGGAGGTCGATCTTGACCGCCTTTGACAACATCGTATTCTCTAGGTTGATTTTCGGGGTTTGGCATGACATTAAAATTTCTAGATTGCCGATAATTTTCGCAAAAAGTCGATCGCCCTGAATCCAAAAGTACGCTGTATCTTATAATCAAAAAAACCAAAGAAAAGTTTCTCTATGTTTGCGCAACAGCCTGAAACTCGAATGCACTGGGTGCGGTGGATACTAACCATCGCGTGGCTTCTTGTCATCGTTTCCCTATTTTACGATCCCTGGACGCCGGCATTAACCGAACCGAATCATCCCTGGAGTCCCTTAAGATTGCCAGATACCTGCATTCAAGTGCAAGGCAAATGTTTGCCAGAACAACCTTATCCTTTGGGAACAACTGTGTTTTGGGGCGCGATCGTCCCTGCTGCAATCTTTATTTTATTAGTATTCGGACATGAATTGTGGCGGCGCATTTGTCCGCTATCTTTTTTATCTCAAATTCCGCGCGCTTTAGGCAAGCAGCGGCAATTCAAACGAGAGAATCAAAAAACTGGAAAAGTTCGCTACGAATTGGCAAAAGTTAACTCGGATTCTTGGTTGGGTAAAAACTATCCTTACCTGCAATTTGGCTGGCTATTTGTGGGATTGTGCGGGCGAATTCTCTTTTTTAATGCCGATCGACTGGTGTTAGCTTTTTGGATGCTATTTACGATCGCCGCTGCTATTGCTGTCGGCTATTTTTACGGCGGTAAGTCCTGGTGTCAATACTTTTGCCCGATGGCTCCCGTGCAGAGTATCTATAGCGAACCGGGCGGTTTGTTGAGCAGCAAAGCTCACATGAGCGATCGAACGATTACTCAGTCTATGTGCCGCACCGTGCGCGCCGACGGTCAAGAAGAAAGTGCTTGCGTGGCCTGTCAAAATCCTTGCATTGATATTGATTCCGAGCGCACCTATTGGGATAGTTTAAACAAGCCTGAAACCTTGTTTCTGCGCTACGGTTATATCGGTTTAGTCGTCGGTTATTTTGGCTATTACTATTTATATGCTGGCAACTGGGATTATTACTTTTCCGGCGCTTGGCTGCGACAAACCGACCAACTAGCATCTCTGTTAAGCCCCGGACTTTACCTCTTCGGACAGGCGATTAATATTCCCAAATTAGTTGCAGTTCCTCTATTTTTGGGGGGCTGTACGGCGATCGGGTATTGGTTGGGACGCGCGATCGAACGACAAGTCAAATCCTACAGCCAGCAGCAGAATTCTAAGCTGTCGATCGATACGATCCGGCATCGCATTTTTACTGTTTGTACCTTTGGAATTTTCAACTTTTTCTTTATCTTCGGCGGCCGCCCCTTAGTGCAAGTGCTACCTTTATGGGTGCAATATATTTACGATT
>JBOFTL010001040.1:0-2022 GCA_051652045.1 Microcoleus sp.
CCTCCCCCCTTCGAGTTTCTTAGGAGGACTTTCGCTATTAGACAGGGGTTTCAACCCCTGGCGGACTGACGGGCGGACGGAAGGACTGGGCGGACTGACAGCTTAAGTTGACACCAATGGGCTCTTGGAGTGTCCCTACCTGCGATTTATTTGGTTCTATACTAGACAATTAATATTGTGCGATCGCCCTTTTTTGCTATTTATAATTCCCCGCTCTTTTGCAACTTATTCAAACCCACCGCGCGAATTGCCGGATGCATTCGGTATTTGCCTCGATAGAATTGTAACAAAGAATAGTCACACAACCACTGCGTTACTTTCAATTGTTGTGCTGGTGCCACATCCCACAGCAAAGCTTTGATACAAGCATCTGACAACCATTCAATTTCTTGATACCAACAAGCTGCCAATCGGCATAGCAAACGGTAGGCTTGATAAGAGTGAGCATTGAGGTGATTTACCTGATTCTCGATCAGAAATGAAAATGAATCTAGCTGCTGTAATTCTTGGCGGCTTTGCTGCCAAGCTGCTGCAATATCTCCGTCATAATTATTGTGGATATTATTGTACAGCAATTCCATTGCCAAAGCGTTTCCTTGGTAAATCGCGTGCATTTCTTGCAGAGCTTGTAAAGCTTCCGAAGTTTTTGGATATTCAAAATATTGATACCATGCTTCTCTATTTAAGCCTGTTAAAACATTAGTTTGAACTCCTCTGATGTCGGGTTCTTTTATTTTTTGTCTGCTGGTAATCAGGGTGACTCCTTTAATTCTTGGATCGCTGAGTACCCGCAGCAATTCTACATAATTCCGGTATTCAGGCAAAAAAATACCGTTGCGTAAAGCAGGTTCTAAATTATCTATGAAAATTGCAACTTTGATTTGACGCAGTTTTTTTTCTAGCAAGTTTAAACTGAGGCTAAAATCTTGCGGTGCATCTTCCTGAAAATCTTGTTGCAGCCAAGTCCGTACAAACCAATCGGCACTCCGCAAGTTTTCGGGAGTTAGGGCAATTTTCATGTCTAAGATTTTTTCAAACTGATAACTAGCTAGATATTGCTGTGCTAAGGTGGTTTTGCCGATGCCACCTTCTCCGACTATTATCAAAATTTTGAAATTTTCTAATGTCCATTTTTGCAGTTTAGCAATATCTGAAGTTCGATCGACCCAGCGAGAATTTAAGGGTTGTGTTTCTACAGATTTCGTTGGAAGTAATTCGGGCATGAATTGAAAAAACAATGGCTGTAACTCTGACCATTTGCCACGTTTATTATCGTGGCTGAGTCTAAATGCTGCATAAGCTTTACTCAGATGTTGGCGGACTGTTGCTTCAGATTTGATGTGGAGGATTTGAGCAATTTCTTGGTCAGTTTTTCCGAGTAATTTTTGCTGTAAAACTTGTCTGCATTTGTTACCTAAATTATGGTAAATGGTGATAAATTCTACTTGATTCATCGGTATTTTGCCTGTCGTACAAGTGCGATATTACGGGATATTTAGCAAAAAGATCGCCTGGGGTGCCTCAAAAAATGAGATTTCCTAAGTGCGATCGCCTTTAGCCGCGCCATCTCAGAAGTGGGCAACTGTTACCTGTGACTGCACAATTGTGAGTTTTGAATGTTTATTGATTCTAGCCTGAAGTATGCGTTAGAAGTTGATTCAATAATTAAATTTTTGCAAACACCCTGTTGGAGGTTAGAAGTATGAAGTTTCTCTCAGATGCGATCGATGGCGACAGCGATCTGTTTTTTGATACTGAAGTTGGTACGGGTATCAATTTGTTGGAAGATGGCGATTCTCTACGGAATAGCTTCGCTTCACGTGCTTTGATTGTGGGATTTGAGATCGTACAAAATTCTCTCAGCAGTTTTGGGAGAACTCCAGATTTCCTGACTAAAATGCAGGTAGCATTTGGTAAAAGCTTTGATGTTGAGCGAGCAATCGAGTTAGCTTCAGCTTGGGTTCGGGGAGATTTTAGCGGATTTCCAGAGATTGAAATTCGTTCGGAAGCTGAGATTAATGG
>JBOFTL010001041.1:0-3986 GCA_051652045.1 Microcoleus sp.
GGGTTGCTGAGAACTTTGCGAGTTTCATTAGCCATGACTCGCGCTGCTGTTTGAGAAGTAATGGGTTTTCCTTGAGCAGCTTGGCGCGCTAAATTATTGCTAGTTCTGGCAACAATTGTCGGTACTGTTTTTACCAGCGGGCGAGTAGTAGGAGACTTGCGCAAAGTCCGCGTTAATGTGGCGGCACCTTTGACCAATTTGGGAGAAATTTGCCGCATGGAATGCGATTTAATCGGAATAATTCGAGCGGTAAAAGCACCCGTATAAGCTTCGGCTTCGGCTTCGCTTTGTACCTGACTTGCCATTGCTGCTAATGCTTCTGCTAGGGCTTCCGGCTGCGGTGCTTCGGATTCGTATTCGCTTTCAAATTCGCCTTCAAATTCGTATTCATTTTGGTATTCATACTCGTATTCGCCTTCGAGTTGATTTGCAATACCGCCTGCGATACCTGAAGCGATGTTTCCAGCAGCGGGGCCGCCTATCGCAGTACCCACAGCCCTAGCTGCAATTGGTGCAACTTTTTTGAGTACGGGAGCTAATTTGCGAGCAATTCCGCGCAGTCTTTTGAAGAAAGCTTCGCTTTCGTATTGACCTTCGTATTGGCTTTCATACTCGCCTTCGCCTTCAAAAAGACCGAGAGCACCGCCGACTCCTTTGAGTACGTCGCCGAGAAATTCTTCGCCCTCGTATTCACCTTCATATTCATGCTGCAATTCATCCTCGAATTCGCCTTCAAATTCGCGATCGAATTCGTGTTGCATTGTTTCGCCGTCTAGCATTGTGTAACCCCTTGTTTGAAGTTCTTTCCTCCGGTATAACTTCGGGGTTAAATCACCTAACAGCCGCATTTTTAAGTGACGCTTGTTGTACGTAGCTCATTTGAGGTAACTCATTTGAGCGACAGGACTATTCACAGCTAAAATCCGAGTTAGTCACCCCCTACACGAACAAAATCGGCTTGCGCCGATTCAAGAGTAAAGAGAATGGGAACCAGAATTTAGGATTATTCCCTTAAACCTCTCTCCCGCAACAAAGCATCAGCCCAAATAGCATCGGTTTCCGATAGCGGGGGAACTATATCGTCGCTGTAATTTACTGTAAAATCATAACTAACCCGATCGTACAATGTATTCAATAACGCCTGTAAATCCACAATTGGTTCAGTATCGCCCTCGCGTAAAGGCAAAGGAAACGAAGGAATTGCATCCGCTAGATTAAACAAATACAAATCAGCCGTGGGGCGAGAATTCGATCGACTCACCAAAATCCGATAACTTCCCTCAATATTGTTCCCAAAAACGGGCAGGGGTTGGTAAATTCGCAACAGATCGATTTCCACTAAGTGCGTTCGACTTCCGAACACTTTATCCCGCTTTTCTTCATACATTTTTCGCCCATCTCCCGGACGTTTGTTAGCAGGAGACAGCACTTCGATCGCCGTCACAACTTCCTTAGTCGTCATATCTATAATCTGCAAATACCCTTCTCTCACCTCTTCATACATAGGCAATGTCACTTTTGAAGGTGTGGCAATTCGTGTGGCTGTCACCACATTAGATGTACTTGAATTTCTGGGAGTAGTTTTGCGTTGGATCGAAACATCAGGAATTCCGACTAAAAGAGATTGTTCGCCCTTGATTTGATAAATGCGCTTTTCAATCGCCACTCGATATTTTGGTACTAATTGAGGCACCAATGACTCCTGAAGCATACTAATCAGCCAGTGATGAACTTCCGGCCAAAAGTCAGAACTTTCTAAATAAGGATTCATTCCCGGAAATGGATTAGGCATCGCTATAACTCCTATAAATTCACCTATTTCTATGATTCTTTTAAACCTCTTTCCCGCAGCAAAGCATCAGCCCAGACAACATCAGATTCGGACAGTGGCGGAACGGGTTGTGCCGTATAATCTATTCTAAAATCATAGGCAGCCCGATCGTACACTGCATTCAACAAAGCTTGTAAATCTACAATCGGTTCCACATCTTCCCCCCGCAAAGGCAGTGGAAATGCCGGAATCGGATCGGGTAAATTGAAAACATACAAATCCGCGATCGGGCGTCGATTTCCCCGACTCACCAAAATTCGATAACTTGCCTCAATATCGTTTCCTAAAACAGGCATTGGCTGGTAACTTCGCAGCAAGTCAATTTCCACTAAATGAGTGCGGCTGGCAAAGATATTTTCCCGCTTTGCTTCATACATTTCCCGCCCTTTTCCTGGGCGCTTGTTTGTGGGAGAAAGCACTTCAATAACTGTTACTACCTGTTTAGTTGTGGTTTCGATTACCTGCAAATAACTTTCTGTTAACTCTACGGGTACGGGTATTCTCACCTTCAAAGATTGACTGGGCGGGGCGGCAACAGCGATATTAGAATCAGTCGCGATCGTTGCAGCGGGCGATCGCTGAATCGTGACATCGGGAATGCCAATTAATAAAGCATCTTCACCACTAATTTGATAAATTCTTTGTTCGATATCTACTAAATATTTAGGCAACAGTTGCGGAGTCAAAACATCAGCGATCGCCACTATTAATCTATTGTGAACTGAACGCCACAATTCAGCAACTTCTAAATAAGGATTCATCCCCGGAAATGGATTAGGCATCGATCGAACTCCTATAATTTTACCTATTTCTATGATTCTTTTAAACCTCTTTCCCGCAATAAAGCATCAGCCCAAATAACATCGGTTTCCGATAGTGGCGGAACGGGTTGTGCCGTATAATCTATTCTAAAATCATAGGCAGCCCGATCGTACACTGCATTCAACAAAGCTTGTAAATCAACGATCGGTTCCGCATCTTCCCCCCGCAAAGGTAGTGGAAACGCCGGAATCGGATCGGGTAAATTGAAAACGTACAAATCCGCGAGCGGGCGTCGATTTCCCCGACTCACCAAAATTCGATAACTTGCCTCAATATCGTTTCCTAAAACAGGCATTGGCTGGTAACTTCGCAGAAAATCAATTTCCACTAAATGAGTGCGGCTGCCAAAGATTTTATCTCGTTTTGCTTCGTACATTTCCCGTCCTTTACCGGGACGCTTGTTAGCTGGAGAAAGCACTTCAATAACCGTCACAACTTCTCTAGTTTCTGTATCGCGTACCTCTAAATAACCTTCTCTAAATTCCACAGGCATCGGTACTCTGACTCTCAAAGCTGCAGCAGGCGGTGCAGCAACTGCTATATTAGAAGCAGTAGGATTTGTTTGCACGGGCGATCGCTGCACGGTGACATCGGGAATCCCCACTAATACAGAATCTTCGCCCCTAAGCTGATAAATTCGTTTTTCAATATCGACAATATATCGCGGCAGCAACTGCGGCACTAATGATTCAAAAATAATGCTGATTAACAAATGATGTACTTGCGGCCACAATTCAGGATTTTCTAAATAGGGATTCATCCCCGGAAATGGATTAGGCATCGATCGAACTCCTATAAATTCACCTATTTCTATGATTCTTTTAAACCTCTCTCGCGCAACAAAGCATGAGCCCAAACAGCATCGGTTTCCGATAGCGGGGGAACTGTATCGCCGCTGTAATTTACTGTAAAATCATAACCAGCCCGATCGTACACTGCATTTAACAAAGCTTGTAAATCGACGATCGGTTCTACATCGGGTTCGCGCAAAGGCAAAGGAAAACAAGGAATTGTATCTTGGACATTAAACAAGTATAAATCCGCCCGCGGCCTGCGGTTCGATCGACTTACTAAAATCCGATAATTAGCTGCAATATCAGTTCCTAAAACAGGCAAAGGTTTCCAACTTCGCAGCAAATCAATTTCCACTAAATGAGAGCGACTTTCAAATACTCGATCGCGCTTTTCTTCATACATTTCGCGTCCTTTTCCGGGGCGTTTGTTAGCGGGCGACAGCACCTCAATTACAGTCACAACTTCCTTCGTTGCCAAATCGACAATCTCCAAATACCTTTCTCTTACCTCTTCAGACATCGGTAATGTAACTTGTACG
>JBOFTL010001042.1:0-13786 GCA_051652045.1 Microcoleus sp.
TCATTGCTAGCTTTGGCCCAGGAGAGATCGCCCATTTGGGAGTTAATCCCATCAAATAAATCAGTTGCGAAACATCTTTACGCTCGAATAACTGTAACCTTTCGCCCTGTTTGTGTTGTGTGAATTTCTGTTTTCAGTCGCTCTTCAAGCTCTGGTGTATTATCTCGGCGATCGAATATCACCAACCACCCATAATCTTGTCTCAAGCGAGCTAAATATTCATCTAATTGTGCCAATCCTTTAGTAATCGGATCGACTTTCCGAGTGCGCCAAACTTTCAATTCAATGCCCAATGTTACCTCACCGTAGCGCAAACACAAATCCATGCGATCGCGCCCGATCGCGTATTCCCTCTCCAACGTTCCCCCACCATTAATCACCCGATGCAGAAATGCCATCAACACTAAATGTGGGGCTATTTCAGGATAGGATGCGCTCTTAAGTAACGGTTCGCCATGTTGCAGCCAAAATGCGAGAAAAGCATCAAGAAGAGCATCTGTATTCAATTCTCCGCGATCGTTGAGCCAACTCGGACTGATAATCGGCAAACTATCTTGCGGCCCTTGTGCCAAAACTCGCGGCAAAACTTCTCGATAAATCGGATTGGCAATAACTAATCCACCCGCTGGATCGCGTTTGAGCAAACCCAAATCTACGAGGTATTGGCGATCGTCATTGGAAGTTTCGGGTAATTCCCGTCCCGCTAAAATCGGCTCGATAATCGCTTTAACTCGATTTTCTCTCAGTCTTTCTGCTAAACTATCTAAATGTGTATCTTGACGTTTTATCAAAATTTCTTTAGCTTCTAAAATATGCTCTGGTGTAATATCTATAGATTCATCTGCAACTAATTCTTCTACTATTTCTTTAGCTAGTGCATTCACTAACCAAGGTTGTCCCTGAGTTAGTTCAAAGGCTAAGGCTGCTGCTTCTGGAGTAAAAACTTGTCCGGTATCTTCAGTGTGTTGGTTGTAGAGTTCGGCAACTTCTGAGGCATTGAAATTGCGCATCGCGATCGATCGCACTTTAATATTAAACGGGCTGGATGTGTTGAGTCGATCGCTCCCACCCGCAGCCACTTTGTAATCCCGAACATCTCTCAAACCAATCAATCCGATCGACTGAGGAAAGGCACGAGGACGAGAGGGATAACCATTGCGTAACTGACGCAAAACAGACAGCAATACTTCATTTTGTAGCGAATCAATTTCATCGATAAAAATTGCTAAAGGGCGGGGTGAAGTTTGAGCCCATTGTCGTAATGTTTCTTCAATTCCTTGTCCTACCTCCATCTCTTGTTGAGCTGGGGGATGAAGTTCCGGTGGTAGATAGACTCGCGCTGCACTGTGCCAAGAACTTAAGATTGCTGCTTGAGCTTGTTGCGGATCGTCATTAAAGGGCGAACCCAATTCTACCGAAACCATAATGGCAGTATAGCGCCCGCTATCGGTGAGTTGCTTGGCTAAAGCCAGCATGGCGGTAGTTTTCCCCACTTGTCGGGGTGCGTGGATGACGAAATAGCTGCGTTGAGCGATTAATCGTTCCAAGCCCGGTAAGCGCACCGTGGGTGATAGTGCGTAATGAATGTCTTCTTGACACGGACCTGCGATATTGAACCAACGCGGCATAGGTCAACTGGTGGGAATGGGGCTGCTTTCAGTTTACCGTGCTGTGTCAGAAGGTCGATCGAACGAAATCGCCACATTTCCCTTCTTGCGTCCAGTATCGACGTAGCGGTGAGCGTCGGCAATTTGCTCGAAGGGATAGGATCGATCGATTATCGGTTTGAATTCTCCCGTCTCAGCCAGCTTAGCGAGGAAACGCAAATCCTCTACACGTTCTGCGGCCGGCCCGGCGATGACTTTTTTGCTGCTAGTTAACGACACCCACGGTATCTGCAGGATTTCTGGCAACCCGCATAAAACCAAAAGCAAACGTCCTGTTTCCTTTAGCGAACCTCTACTCCGAGAAAAGGGAGCCGTGCCGACTGTATCGACGATGATGTCATAGGTTTCACCATTTTTCGTGAAATCCTCTTGAGTGTAATCGATCGCGCGATCGGCCCCTAGAGATTTCACAAATTCCACATTCGCGCTACTGCACACCGCAGTTACATCTGCCCCGAAATGTTTGGCAAGCTGTACCGCCGCCGTCCCTACCGCCCCGGAAGCACCATTAACAAGCACTTTTTCCCCCTGTTGCAGGTTTCCCCTTCTGAAGAAATCTAACGCCGTCGTGCCGCCAAACGATAGGGCGGCGGCTTCTTCGTAGCTCAAGTTGGCGGGCTTGAGGACTACTGGCCCGTCTTCCGGCAGGCATTTGTACTCAGCATGACAGCCCATAGTGGCACCGCAAAAGGCAAAAACTCGATCGCCCGCTTTGAATTTGGTTACACCTTTGCCCGCTGACTCAACTTCCCCAGCGAGCTCTGTCCCCAGAATGGGCTGCCTCAATTTGCTGATTCCAAAAACCAAACGCGAGATGAGTCCGAAGCCTTGAGGCATATTGAAACTTCGCAATCTCCAGTCCGCTGATGTGACGGTTGTCGCGTGGATTTTTATCAGGATTTCATTGTCTTTGGGGATAGGTTTTGCTACCTCAGTCAGTTTGAGTACGTCGGGAGAGCCATATTTCGTACATACAATTGCTTTCATAATTCTTAAATATTGGATGACTTACACTGTAAGTTTAACATACGCTGTAAGTCTGTCAAGATTAAGTATGCAGATATGTAGCAGAAGGATGAGATGGCGAAGACGATCGACCCGGATATACCACCGCCATTACCGTTGAGTCGCGATCGAGTGCTGGGTGCGGCGTTGCGCCTAGCCGATGAGGGTGGCATTGAGTCGCTATCGATGCGGAAGCTGGCCCAGGATTTGGGTGTCAAGGCGATGTCACTGTACAACCACGTCGCGAACAAGGATGACATTATCGATGGCATTGTCGATATCGTCGTCAGCGAAATTGAAGTCCCCGTACCTGGAAGTAACTGGAAGACGGCGATACGGCGGCGGGCGATTTCAGCCCGCGCGACACTGTTGCGCCATCCTTGGGCGACGATGCCGATCGTGTCGCGGATCAATGTCGGGCCTGCGATGTTGCGCTACGTGGATGCGACGCTGGGCTGTTTTTACGAGGCGGGTTTTTCGTTGGAAATGGCCGATCGCGCGTGGAATGCGATCGACAGTCACATCTATGGATTCACGCTTCAGGAGTTGAACTTTCCCTTCGAGGCCGCCGAGTATTCCGAAGCGGCAAAAAACGGTCTTTCACTAATTCCTGCTGAGAAATACCCCTATCTCAACCAGCTTACGCATTATGTGATGGAAGGTCGTTATGATGGACTTCATGATTTTGAATTCGGACTGGAATTGATTCTTGATGGGCTCGATCGAGTTCGAGAGAATGCCTGATTATCAGTTAGGTGTGGCAAAGGCTGCGATTCTATAAGTAACATATTACTTGAGAGATAATACTCTACTATTGCTTTCTCAACTCTCTCAACATTTTACTGCTACCCTCAGTGAATACTCGATCGACTAACTGAGGAATTAACTCCAAAATCGGTAAGTTGGGAAAAGTAGGACTGGTAGAGGATTCAACATACTTCCCCTCGGTGAGAACGTTAGGTGCGCACTGCGCACCACAACAGATAGAGTCTATGCGTAAGTCCTGTTCAGGTAATTGATATGTTTAATTGTGTTGCTGAAATCGTGTATTTTGTCTCAGATCGTGGAACTTATATGTGTCAAGTCATCGATCCCGACGACAATCCGATCGATCTAATCGGTCCGAGACACCCGATAGCAGCATAAAATGAATCGGGAATTGCTATTTAATAAAAAAAAATCCCGGTTGCGCTTGAAATTAATTAATTTATTTAATACAATCCATAGGGAAGAAAAAACTCAACTTCAATGTAGTTGATTTTAAGTAATGCCGCCTAATTAAACGCCAGCTCCCGATCGCCCAAAGGCTTATTGATTTTAGGTTTGAGGTTTCAGGTTTTTTCCACCACCTACTACCTAACACCTTCTTTCCTCTTCCCTCTTCCTTCTTCCCTCTTCCTTCTTCCCTCTTCCTTCTTCCTTCTTCCTTCTTCCTTCTTCCCTCTTCCTTCTTCCCTCTTCCTTCTTCCTTCTTCTCATCGCTGCGGCAACAATTAGTATAAAATCATTATTAAATTAATCGCATCCAAATTTTTTAGGTATCAGCATGACTGCAACTACGCCGAAGGCAACGTCAGCCATCCCCAGTTTTTGCGAGGGAATCCAGTATTTCTCCGAAACTGTGCCTGGTTTTGAGACTTACGGGAAAACACCCGCCATCGCCCAGGGAAGCGCGGCGATTGCGGATATTGCCGATCCGGCTGCCGTGTTTCAAACCCTACTCGCCGCCGACGCTTTGCGCTACCTGACACTGCAAGTTACTGCAAGTAAGGCATCGGGACATCCGGGGGGGTTTGCCAGCCAAGCAGAGGCTTATGCAGCTTTGGTAATGCTGGGACACAAAAATACTGTCACCGAAGTCGGACACCACGCGCCGGGATTTTACAGTGCCATGTTTCTCGATCGCTCTTTGGAGGATATGGGAATAGTTAACGTGCAGCAAATGCGCGATCGATTTCGCGAAAAGCACGGTTTGTTAGGCCACCTTTCCGGTTACATTCCCGGTCTTTTAGCACCTGCAGGTCCTTTAGGTCAAGGGCAGCATTTTGCAATGGCAGGAGCGCTTTTACATCCCGATAAACTGTTTGCTTTTACGATGGGCGACGGTGGCATGGGCGAACCTTATCCGATGAGCAGCATGGCGCATTTCCACACTGCTTATCCCAAGGTAACTAACTTTTTACCCGTGTTAGTTTGGAACGGATATTCTCAGGAACATCACAGCATGGTTTCGACTAAAACTAATGCTGAAATGCTTGCTTATTGGCAGGGCAACGGTTTTGAAGAAGTTATCTTAGTTGACGCTAAGGAATTTGACGATAAAAATCAACCGGGCGATTATGTTGACAGCACTGCTTTTTCGATCGAACAGCGCATGGCTTTTACTAAAGCTGTGTTAGCAGGGGTTGACAAAGCAGCTAAATCTGCTTTAGGCGGCAAATTAACTGCATTTATTATCAAACAGTTGAAAGGTGCGGGAGTGCACGCGCGCGGTGCTAAATCTCACAATTTGTATCCCAAAGATGCGATCGATGCCCCGCATATTGTCAGTGCTTTAAAAGAGTGCGCTTTGCCGATCGCTGCGTGGGAATTGGTGCGGACGAATTGCGAGCGTGCGGGCGGCGGGCCGGCATCAAAAACAGTTGTTACTGAGTTTGAATTACCGCTGCCGGAGTTGGGAGAATTGCCTTTAGAAGAGTTTGCAGTCGGGGGAGAAGCGAAGGTTTCGACAACTGCAATGGGGCGTTTGGTAGGGAAAGTAGGAGAACTCGATCGCGCGTTTATTGTCACCAATGCTGACGGTAATGAAGCATCAGGAATTGCCAATATCAACCAAGCTCTCAAAATAATTCACCCGACAACAGATGACTTGTACAATCAAGCACCAAACGGGCAAGTTTACGAACCTCTGAGCGAAGATGCGTGCGCGGGTTTGGCAGTAGGTTTGTCGCTATTTGGCGCGCGAACTTTGTGGTGTTCCTACGAATCTTTTGCCATCAACGGATTGCCGATTTGGCAAACTGTGACGCAAGCAATGGCAGAATTGCGCCGCGCAACTCCGGCAGCAATTACTTTATTTACTGCGGGCGCTTTAGAACAAGGCCGCAACGGTTGGACGCACCAACGCCCGGAAATTGAAGCTTATTTTGCTGCGATGATGCGCAATGGAAATGTGTTTCCTGTGTTTCCACCGGATGCTAACAGCATTCAAGCTTGTTATGAATGGGCTTTGACTGCAAAAAATAAGGGAATTGTGATTACTGCGAGCAAGTCGCCGCTGCCGATTCGCACTACTTTTGCCCAGACGCGACAAGCTTTGGAAGATGGTGCTGTAGTATTGCAAGAAACAGATCCCCCCCAAACCCCCCTTAACCAAGGGGGGAGTAAGAAGGTTGTATTTGCTGTTATCGGCGATATGACATTAATCCCTGTATTTGAAGCGGCAGCTTCTTTAGCAAAATCCGGTATCGGATCGCGAATTGTTTCTGTGGTGAATCCCCGACGTTTGTATCGATCGAGCGATGTTTCTTGGGATACTTGTTCGGAGCCTGACAGCGGCTTTTTGAGCGATGAAAAATTTGCCGAAATGTTTGGTGGAGATGCCTTGATCGGCGTGACAGGCGGTGCTTCTGGGATGTTAGAACCCGTGATGTTGCGGAGTAATTCCCCGCGAGATACTTTTGCTTGGAAGCGGGGGGAAACTACTGCTTCGGCGGGTGAATTGATGGCCTTTAACGGGTTGACTCCTGAAGCATTAGTTAAGCGGGCGATCGAACTGGTTAACTAGACATTTCAATAAAATACTGTAGGGACACGGCAATGCCGTGTCCTTGCTTGCGGGGATTTTTCAGTCTGAGTTATACTAGGTAGAGGTAGTAATTTAAAAAACAAATAGCTAATATTTATGACAGCACAAATTTTAGGAGATGTCTATTGATATTTTATTGAGATATGTGTGAGTTACTTTTTTTGACGACGCAATGCTTTTTCAAATCGCTCCACCAATATAATTGACATTAATGGCTGTACGAATCCCCCCAAAAATGGAATTGAGCTTATCATAGCTAATGATATAAATGTTGGATCGACGGATTTATTAAGTATTCCTAAAATAGCACTTTCTGCTTCTTTACGAGTATAATCACGATCGATAACGCCTTCATTTTTCATATACACGTTAATCAGCTCGGATGTGTTATTTACAGACATTAACTCAATATAGACACGATCGCCTGGATTCAAAAGCTCAATAGTCAGATCGAGTTCACTATTTTGACCTTGGAACTCACGAATTTTTCCAAAACCAACTTTAGGTTTAGTGTTTAGGGTATAATCAACAATCTTTGCATTGTTATCGAGGCGAATCAAAATAGGTTGATTCTTAATTGCTTCGTTGCCGGAATTAAAAATATCTAAACTGAATAAATATACAGATGTCGCCTTTTCTCCTGAATATTTAACCTCTAATTTGCTGCTAATTGCATCTGAAAAATTTAATAGTGAAGCAACATCGTTCCTAACGCAATCGACTCGTTTAACTTTGCTTGTTTTTTTCCAGATGAACATAGATGCTGCTGCCGTTATTAAGGACCCAACAACGCCACCAAGAATTGCTGCCACTGTAGGATTGTCATACCACTTCATCGGTTGCTTAACTCCTTATTAAATTAAATAAAGATGAATATCTAGCTAACTATTTATTAGGCTCTAACTAAAATAGATTGGTTGCATCATATGAAATCACCAAATTTCCATCATTCAACCTGTGCTTTTCCCAAGTTTCCACTTCACGGTTGGAGAATCTCTAAATAGCCGACATCCTTCAACTTTCCGAGTCACCTTTAGATGTTGAATATTTTAATACTCTCATAGTAAACTTTTAGCGTAAAAACTTAAAAGCAGAAAAAGTTGGAAAAAGTTGGATCTTTCTCAAATTGACACAAACCATTGACAGACGCGATCCAAAAAGTTGGAAAAAGTTGGGAAAAGTTTGGTATAGTAACTGTAATCATCTCATCTGCCCATTTATGGAAATTCCTCAGATATTGCAATCCGTCGATGAAACTGTCTCCGCTAAGACAGGCAAACATCTCAACGACTTGCAGCGCAGAATTATCGCGGGAATACTGAATCGTCAAAAGTATGCTGGGGTTGCAGAAACATACGGTTACAGCGACAAGCACGTTAAAAAAGTCAGTCACGAACTTTTGCAAATGTTATCTGATATCTTTGGCGAACAAGTTAAAAAAAGTAATCTTGAATCTGTTTTAGATCGGCACATAAAGATAAATATAACTTTAGGTAATAAAAACACGGGCAATAAGAATAACGTCAATATAGGTTACATCAACAATTGCCCAGATTCCTCAACTTCTACTCCAGAGCAAAGTCAACCTGAAACTCCAGAAAACCAGGAGCAAAGCAATAATTATACTACGATCGCACTACGTGAAATAATTGATAAATTGCGTAAGTTTGGTTTGACGGATGAGCAAATTGCTGAAGCACTAAATCTACCGATAAATGAGGTCGATCGAGTGCATTTAGAAGAGTGAATATTCGGCTTTGTATCTGTGCTGACAAAGATTGTAAATCTTTGAGCGTTTCGGCTTAAACTCAACTCGATCGTTCATCTGGCCTGCGAGGGAGTGCGACAAAGGACGGAAATACCTATCTTAATATGCGGGAACACCGATCCGATCGCCCTGGGCAACTCCCTACAATGACAATTGTACGGGCGATCGAGCCTTTACCACTACAGCAATCTAATTGTCTCAATATCAAACATCTATGAATCAAAAGCTGACAGGATCGACTTCATTATTTATCTCAAGGCAAATTAAAATTGTCTTTTAAGGATAAAAGCCTGTTGTTTCTTTCTTCAAGGCAACAGGCAACAGGCGACAGGCCACAGGTAACAGGTAACAAGCCACAGGAAATAGGCAACAGGCAACAGGCAACAGGCAACAGGTAACTCCTTCTTCCCTCTTCCCGATTAGGTTTTAGGTTTTAGGTTGGAGGTCTATTCCCTACCACCTACCACCTACCACCTCATACCTAATTCTTCCCTCTTCCTTCTTCCTTCTTCCTTCTTCCTTCTTCCTTCATTTCAGGGACTTAAAATTTATGCAACCAAATAATCCGAACCAATTTACAGAAAAAGCATGGGAAGCCTTAGCCCGCACTCCCGAAATCGTTAAAGCAGCCCAACAGCAGCAGCTAGAAAGCGAACACTTGATGAAAGCTTTGCTGGAACAAGAATCGGGCCTTGCTAGCAGCTTGTTTAACAAAGCTGGAGTATCTGTCCCCAAATTGCGGGAACGTACCGATGAGTTTATCAACCGCCAGCCGAAATTGTCTGGTAGCAACAGCAATGTTTATCTCGGTCGTTCTTTGGATTCCTTGCTCGATCGCGCTGACACTTATCGCAAAGAATACACAGATGAATTCATTTCGATCGAACACTTAATTTTAGCTTACATTAAGGACGATCGGTTTGGCAAAAATTTCTTGCAAGAATTCCGACTAGATGAAGCCAAACTTAAAGATATCATTACCCAAGTCCGAGGGAATAACAAAGTGACCGATCGAGATCCAGAAGTCAAATACGAAGCACTAGAAAAATACGGCAGAGATTTAACGGAAGCAGCACGTCAAGGCAAACTCGATCCGGTAATAGGACGAGATGATGAAATCCGCCGCACGATACAAATATTGAGCCGCCGCACTAAAAATAATCCCGTATTAATCGGAGAACCGGGAGTAGGAAAAACGGCAATTGCTGAAGGACTAGCCCAGCGAATTATCACCGGAGATGTACCGCAATCTCTCAAAGATCGGCAATTAATCAGCTTGGATATGGGCGCGTTAATTGCGGGTGCCAAATTCCGGGGAGAATTTGAAGAACGCTTGAAAGCAGTCCTCAAAGAAGTGATGGACAGCAACGGCAAAGTCATCTTATTTATTGATGAAATTCACACCGTTGTCGGTGCCGGCGCGACTCAAGGATCGATGGACGCCGGCAACTTGCTCAAACCGATGTTAGCGAGGGGAGAATTGCGCTGCATCGGTGCTACAACTCTCGACGAATACCGCAAGTATCTCGAAAAAGATGCAGCTTTAGAACGGCGTTTTCAACAAGTTTACGTTGACCAACCGACTGTCGAAGATACTGTCTCGATTTTGCGGGGTTTGAAGGAACGTTACGAAGTGCACCACGGTGTCAAGATTTCTGACAGTGCTTTAGTGGCGGCGGCTACTTTATCTACTCGGTATATTAGCGATCGATTCCTGCCCGATAAAGCCATTGACTTAGTAGATGAAGCGGCGGCAAAACTCAAAATGGAAATTACTTCCAAACCGGAAGAATTAGACGAAATCGATCGCCGGATTTTGCAGTTGGAAATGGAAAGGCTTTCATTGCAGAAAGAAAGCAATACGGCGGCGATCGAACGTTTGGACAGACTAGAAAAAGACCTCGGCAATCTTAAAGAACGTCAAAGTGCTTTAAATGCCCAATGGCAAGCTGAAAAAGGTGTCATCGGCAGCATTCAAAACATTAAAGAACAGATCGACAAAGTTAACATTGAAATCCAGCAAGCCGAACTGAAATACGACCTCAACCGCGCTGCTGAATTGAAATACGGCAAGTTAACTCAGTTGCAAAAACAGCTAGCAGCAGCGGAAGAAAAGCTAGCTGCAACTCAAACTACTGGTCAAACTTTACTGCGGGAAGAAGTTACCGAATCCGACATTGCCGAGATTATTTCCAAGTGGACGGGAATTCCGATTTCCAAGTTAGTAGAATCGGAAATGCAGAAACTTTTGCATTTGGAAGATGAACTGCACAAACGGGTAATCGGACAAGATGAAGCGGTAACTGCTGTTGCCGATGCCATCCAAAGATCGCGCGCGGGTTTGGCCGATCCGAACCGCCCGGTTGCTAGTTTTATATTCCTCGGTCCGACGGGCGTCGGTAAAACGGAATTAGCCAAAGCATTAGCATCTTATTTATTTGATACCGAAGAGGCGATCGTCCGCATTGATATGTCGGAATACATGGAGAAACACGCAGTTTCCCGATTGATCGGCGCGCCTCCGGGATACGTCGGCTACGATGAAGGCGGGCAATTAACTGAATCAATTCGCCGCCGTCCCTACGCTGTAATTCTGTTCGATGAAATCGAAAAAGCGCACCCGGATGTCTTCAACATCATGCTGCAAATTCTCGATGACGGCCGCGTTACCGACGCTCAAGGTCATACGGTAGACTTTAAGAATGCCGTGATTATCATGACCTCGAATGTTGGCTCTCAATACATATTAGATGTAGCGGGAGATGACGAACAAATGCGCAGTCGGGTGATGGAAGCAATGCGGGGAACTTTCCGCCCGGAATTCTTGAACCGGATCGATGAAATGATTATTTTCCACGGTTTGGATAAGGGCGAACTGCGGCAGATCGTGAAGTTGCAAGTGCAGCGTTTGGAACGCCGTTTGGGCGATCGGAAAATGACTTTGAAACTATCAGAATCTGCTCTTGACTTTTTAGCAGAAATCGGGTACGATCCGGTCTATGGAGCGCGGCCTTTGAAGCGGGGAATTCAGCGCGAATTGGAAACCCAAATTGCTAAGGGTATTTTGCGCGGAGATTTTGCCGATGGCGATACCATTTTTGTGGATATCGAGAATGAAAGGTTATCTTTTAAAAAGCTGCCGTCTGAGTTGGTGACTGCCAAATAAAGAATGTTTTTAGTTGCTCTTGGGTGTCGCAGCAACTCAAGCGCAACTAGATATCTGAGGGCGTGTTTTTAAAGTCTAGATCCCCCCCAGCCCCCCTTAAAAAGGGGGGAGCAAGAGTCCGGAATTCCTCCTTGTTTTAGGGCTAAATCCGGGTTTAGTACCCCTTTGATTGTCATTGCGAGCGTCAGCGAAGCAATCGCCAAGACTCTGCCAGCGACAGACGATTTATAAAAGGTATAGGAAACCCAATTTTCTGATAAAAAATTCCCGAAGTTGACAAAAACTCAACTACCCCTCGGACGATCGAACCGCAGGGTAGTTGAGTTTTTGTCTGGTCAATAAATGACGGTTGAAGCTAAAGCAGAGATTCTGCGGCCGCCCCCACCCTAATCTGTGATGCGGTGGGGTAAAATTCCATCAAAACAATCAGCTTTGTACCTTCTTCGGTGAAAAAGGAGAAGCCGATTCATAGATACTCAAACCACCGGCAAAATCCTCTCCGTAAGCCTCTTCACCGTGTTCGTTGATATCCAAACCTTGGTCTTCAGCAGACGGCGGTACCCGCAGTTCCATAAAAGTACCCAGCAGTTTGATGATGGCAAAAGTGCCAGCAGCAGCAAACACGTAAGTAGCCACAACACCTACAAATTGAATCCAGACTAGCCCCGGATTTCCGGCTAACAGGCCGTTAGCCCCTGCTTCGTTTACTGCTTTTGTGGCAAATACACCGGTTAAAATTGCACCTACAGTTCCGCCGACTCCGTGTACCGGGAATGTATCCAAAGTGTCGTCAAATCCGAGTTTTGCCCGCAAGCTAACAGCAAAGAAGCAGCAAACTGCTGTAATCGAACCGATCAGGATCGCCCCGATGGGAAGCACAAATCCAGCCGCTGGGGTGATGCCTACCAATCCCGCCAAGAAGCCGCTCGCAATGCCTACTGCTGTGGGTTTTCCCCGGAGTACCCATTCCAAAATTGTCCAAGTTAAGCCGCCAGCAGCAGCAGAAATCGTTGTGGTGACAAAAGCAACGGTTGCTAAGGAACCGGCACCCAAAGCACTACCTCCGTTGAAGCCGCACCAGCCGAACCACAGCAAACCGATGCCCAGCAGGACGTAGGGCACGTTGTGGGGGGTGTGGGGCTTGTTCAAGTGGTTGGTACGAGGTCCGATCAGCCAAGCTGCGACAACTGCTGAAACGCCGGAACTGATGTGTACGACGGTACCGCCAGCAAAGTCCAAAGATCCGATCGCGGCCAGCCAGCCTCTACCCCAAACCCAGTGGGCTAAGGGCGAGTAGATGAGGGTAGACCACAGCAGCATGAACCAAAAATATGCTTTAAATGTTACTCGTTCGACGATCGCCCCGGAAATCAAGGCTGGAGTGATGATGGCGAACATCATCTGGTAAGCCATGAAAAGTTGGTGGGGAATCGTTGGTGCGTAGCCTACGGGATCTGGTTTGTCGGCTGCAACGCCGTTTAAGAACATCCAGTCGAAGCTGCCGATGTAGCTTTCGATTCCTACGCCAAATTCCGGCACCTTAACCGATACGTCAAAGGCTAAACTGTATCCCCACAGCACCCAGGTGACGCCGACGAGTCCCATCATCACCAAGCTCATCATCATGGTGTTGAGGACGTTGCGCGATCGCACCAGTCCTCCATAGAAAAATGCCAGCCCCGGTGTCATTAACAACACCAAAGCTGTAGATACCAACATCCAGGCTGTATCGCCAGAGTCGATCGGATTTTCTGCCACCGCAGCAGCGGCAGGTTCTTGAGCTAAGGCGTTGCCCATCAGGGGACCGCTCAACAGCCACAGCATTATGACGCCGATCGTGAGACTTTTTCTGAACACGTTGCTTTTACCCTCTAATACTCAGTTATTGTTAGGAGTGATTTGTAGGGACGATCGAGCGGATTTTAGATGTCAGGATTTAGATGCAATAGTTATTTTGGTTTGTAGCCCCTGTCTTAGCGGAACGAATCTTATATAGACAATTCCCAATCCTTATAGCTTCTGACTGTACATAGCCGAACTCATCTAAAGTCGTTCGTCCCCAATCTCAAATTCAGTGACTTTTTGGATTCGACCATTTGTAGCTGAGGTTATTCTGTATTGAATTATACAAAAAAATTGACCTTAAGATTTTATTAATATATCCTTAGATACTTGACATGGCTAGTGGGCCCAGAGTAATAAGCGGTTGCGGTGCGCAGTGCGCACCCTACGTAGAGTAAAGTTTGCCAAAAAAAATGCAGGTAGGCATCCCGCCTACCCACACGAGTTATTGCAGAGTTAATAGTTTGTGACATACTCCCACGTCAAGCGAGTACGCTATGACGTGGGCGTCTTTGCAGCCCGATGAAGGG
>JBOFTL010001043.1:0-13568 GCA_051652045.1 Microcoleus sp.
AAACTTACGAACAGTTGTTAGAAATATTTGCGCAACGTTCAACGCCGCGCATGACTTACTATCAGGGAACTTTAGAACTTATGGTACCTTTACCAGAACATGAGAGGTATAGCTGGACTCTCGGGCGGCTAATTGTAGCACTTTCTGAGGAAATTGGGATTGAAATTATCGGATTAAAATCATCTACTTGGCGTTCGGAACCGAAAAAAGCTGGAAAAGAAGCTGATGAATGTTTTTATATCCAAAATGAAGCTTTAATGCGGGGTAAATTAACAATCGATCTCAAGAAAGACCCGCCACCAGACTTAGCTGTGGAAATGGATTTGACTAGCTCATCTATTAATAAAATGGCGGTTTATGCGGAACTTAAAGTGCCGGAAGTTTGGATTTGGAGGAAAGGAAAACTAATAATTAATATTTTAACTGATGCGGGTTATGTCCAGTCGGAAACCAGTTTGGCATTTGCCTCGTTTCCTGTCAAAGAAATCGCACAGTTTATGCACCTAGACTCAGAAAAGGGAGAGAATGCAAGAATTAGAGAGTTTCGGGAATGGGTACGATCGCGCTTAAATTAATTCCTGGTTTGTTACTCGCTTTATGAAATTCGATCGAATAAAGACGGCGGTTGAAACCACTTTGGGGGTGCAAAATCTCAGATGCTTCGCTCTTTCGACCTCAAACTCTCAGATGCTACGCTCGTTATCCGAGTTTGAGGTCGAATATCCGATTTTCACCCCCAACTACACGAACGAAGTCCGCCTGCGCGGACTAAGAATATTGAGTTTTTACATATTGTTTTATCACGGGATTCAAGCTAAACAAAGTTATCTTTTATCGAAAATTAACAGCATTTTTTAATGCCATTAGTTAGGAGCAAAATACACAAATAATTGACGAAATATATGCCATATTGTATAATAATCAAATTCACCTAATTAAACCGCAAAAACTTGACAACTAATCACCTCAAAAGTTAACAAGTTAATAGATGACAGTTTTACACCAATGATTTCCTACCTTATCTCATTTTCCTACGGCATTTTCCTGCTTTTATCCCTCACTGGCTGGGGAAAAGTCCTCAACCATATCCTGTTCCCCAACCGACAAATTGACTGGGGACAAAGAGCTGCTTGGGGTCTAGCTTTTAGCGCGATCGTTGGAGGGGTTTTAAATGCAACCTGGACTATTTCCCAAACCACGATTCTAATTTTTTTAGGTTTAGGCTTGATTTATTGTTTGGTAGATTTAGTAAATCACAGACAGTCGATCGGCATTAATATATCGCAGCTATTCCACGAATGTCGCAAAGATAAAATTATCTTAGCAGGTATTGCCCTAGTCAGCTTGCTAATATTAATCCAATATGCCGGATGGCTTTATACGGGTAGAATCAATATTGCAAGTATGGTTTACGCTGATGGATTTAATACCAGCGACGACTACCACGCTTACTTAGTATTTCCCCACAAAATGCTGCAACTAGGTTCGATGGGACCCGACCCTTTCAGCGAGCGCAGAATAGTATCTTTGGGGGGACAATCATTTCTCCATACATTAATTTTAAGCGGACTTTCTGACGCCAATTTAAACCTGATCGACCCCGCCTTATCCCTAATAATTACTGTCGGATTAATTATCGGATTTTTCCAAGAAAATCCCGCCTCAACTCGCCGGAGAATTTTTACTATTTTATTTTTGCTATTGATTGCTGTACCAAAGGCAAACACTACAAGCATCATGGTTCCAGTAGCTTTATTTATCAGCTTGTTTAGAACCCTTGACAGTAAAGAAATAGAACGCAATTCTTGGGTCGCGAATGCTTGCATCTTAGCGATAATTTATGCCGCACTTTGTACGTTAAAATCTTCACTGATTCCCGCCTGCGTCTTTCTATTTGCAACCAGCTACATCTGCTACTTTATTAGTTCGCAAGCCAAACAACAAGTCATCTGGGAATCCGTACTAGCAACTGTATTAATCGGCATCTTTCTGTTGCCTTGGATGATTTCTCTATATCAATCTTCGGGCAGCTTACTGTATCCCCTGCTAGGAAAAGGCTATCACGCCTCCGCCTACGGCATTACATTCAAATCAAGTTCGGGATTGTTGGGTACTGTTAAAAGTGCCCTCACAGCATTTCGAGGCATTTACATTTTGATATTGATATTGCTCGGCTGCTTGAGTTTAAACGTCCGCCCTCTCAAGTTAGGTCATTTACTAAAAGAGGGTGAATTCTCCAACCGCCAAGCAGTTTTATCGATGGCGGTTGCAGCAGGGTTAGCAACAGTTGCGGTAGGCGTACTTACCGAAAATGCAGACCCTTTTCGCTATTCCTTCTCACACTTATTCCCGGCAATTTTAATCTTAATTATGGTAGGAATGACCGATACCGGAGCATTAAATAAAAACGGAAAAGCTCACTTTTTTCTGGTGGCGGTATTTTGTGCGGGTTTGGCAATTAGCAACGATTGGGACATCACCAAACGGACTTATTCAGCTTACCTAAAAAATATTCAATTTGGCATGACAGACACCTCGTTAGTTACAGCCAAGCAACAATCGCAGTACGCAGCTATGCAACAATCTATCCCGCCGGAAGAAACAGTTTTAACTCGATTAGATGCACCTTTTATTCTCGATTTCAAACGCAATCAAATTTTCCTTGCCGACTGGCCCTTTGGAGCTAGTTTGCCACCTGGAATGCCTCCCTTCAAGGGTCCGGAAGCCTTGGCTAACTATTTAACTGAAAAATCTATTAGATATTTAGCTTATTCTTCATGGAGCCTCAATCATCCTCATGATGTAGATACTTCAGGACCTGGATTGTCTTCCTGGTTTCGACTGCAATCAAAACTCTCTCATGACTTTCGAGATAGCGTGCAGCAACTTGCAAAAACTCGCAAAAAACTTTATGAAGATGGAGAAAATTTTGTGCTGGATTTGGCAACTAAATCTTAAATAGTTGAGAGTTGACAATTGACAATTGACAGTTGGCAGTTGATAGGTAGGGGCGGTGCCCCCATGCCCGCCCGAGGGAGTGGAGAGTAAGAGTTAAAAATGCTGTTTTGATGGTGGGGATTTAAGAGGTGAAATGTGTCGAGTTAATTGCGTCTTAATTTTTGGTTTTCGATTGGCGATTTTCTTTCTGAGAATGCTTAATAGCGATCGATCTAAAATATCAAATTGTCTGATGCAGCCTATTGTAACTCAGAATGGAAACTAGAAACGGACGCTTGCTAGAGCTAGACAAGGCATACCCTTAATATATATTTTGACAGCCCCGACCAATCAAAGGGGATTTTTAACATAAAATAGGAGATTGGATATCAAACCTAGCAGCCGGAAATGTTTGGTAGAAATTCGAGCATCAGTAGGGAACATTTTTAACACATCTTTCTCTGATAAAATATTCAGGTTTTCCTCTTTTGCAAAAAAGTGCTTGCCAAATAATCTCAATAGAGCCCGAAACCAAGAAGCTGGGAGCCAGTGAATCAGGGGAACAGCGGTGTGAAATTCGACGGGATACCAACGGTTGGGAGTCGTGATGAAGCAAGTTTTACCGACACGGCAAAGTTCTCTCACAAAAGCTGTTTGTTGTTCCCGACTACCTACGTGTTCGATGACGGCAAAACTGACTACTAAATCGAAACTTTTGTCAGGAAATGGCAAGCTTAAACCGTCACAAAAAACGTATTTTAAACCGGGATATTCTTGTTCTAAAAAAGAGGCATCTTCCATGCCTACGGCTGTGATTTTGTTGGGGTACGGGTAGAGCTTTTCAAAGAAATTGCAATCTTCGCGACGGTCTGAAGTTACTCCTACATCGAGCACTGTTGTTTTGGCGGTGGGGTTCGCTAGTCCCATCAGCAAATCGAACATTTTTTGGCGGGCGTACCAAGATAATTTAGTTGCAAAGCCGCCTAATTCGGGGCCGACATAATTGCTGGAGTTGTTTTGAGTTGCTGTAATTTGAGTTACTCTGGTAGGGATTTTGGTTTTGAGTTGCACTGACATTAATTTTGAGTCCTCTGAAACTTTGTCTGGAAAGGTACCGTGTTTGCCGAAACACCTAATTTCTCAAGCCTAATTTCTTAAAGTGTTTCCACAATACTTACGCTTGTTAAATTTGTGTTCGCTCTATTGAACGAGGCTTTACAGACTACAAGTCACTATATAGGGATTCCGCAAAACTTGCATGGATTTACGTAGATTTGGTGTTTCAGTTTTTCCCCTATTGCGCGATCCCTCGGAACTCTCGCTCCGCATAACACATTTTTTTTGAAAATGCAAGCTCTTACATCTCAAAACAACAAAAATTTACATTTATTTTCTTTGGGTGAGTCCTTCTAACCAAACATTAAGATCTAGATTGCGAGATAGTTCGCTGTCTGTAGGTTTTTCCTTCTGCCTGATTCCCGATGAGGTTTTAGGCTTTAGGTTTTAGGTTGGAGGTTGATTCCCTATCGCCTACTACCTAGCACCTCATACCTAATTCTTCCTTGTTCCTACTTCCTTATCCCTGTTTCTTACCTGCGTTTCAAACCCAGTACGCTGAGAAAAAAGCTAGATAACACCATTTGCAAACCGACAGTCAGGCAAGTAACTGAGGGAATAACCAAACGCAGAGTTGTCGAAGGGTCAAGAGTACCGAAAGCTGTTTGACTCCAGATAGTAAGTGACAAAAACGAGCCAATTATGCCAATTAATATCAGCGTGAATCCAGCAATTAATCCTGTTTCTAAGGTGATGTAGCGAAATATTTTATTGAGTTTGGGGTCTTCAGGCAAAAGTTTTTCACTGATAGCGAAAAACTTCGTGAAAACAGCGAAAGTTACTGCTTGAAAACCAACAATAATTGCGATCGCGGCATATATTAGTGTGTGTACGTCAAAGCTGACATCCCCAATTTTTTGAGTGCCAGGTAACAGCCAAATCCCCACAATTAAACCTAAAACCATCAGGAAAACACCGGGATACAAAAACAGCCAGCGGGGACTGTATAGCAGCAGAAATCGCAGGTGTCGCCAGCCATCTCGCCAAGTTCGCAGGTGCGGCGGGCGGCTGCGGCCGTCGGGAGAAAGTACGGTGGGAACTTCTGCAATTCGCAACTTGTACAGAGAGGCTTTGACAACCATTTCACTGGCAAATTCCATCCCCGTTGTTTGCAAGTCGAGTTTCAAAATTGAGTCTCTCCTGAAACCCCTGAGCCCGCAGTGAAAGTCTCCAGCGGGACTGGCAAAAAATAGCCGCCCCACCCAAGTAAGTACCGGATTTCCTAAATATTTGTGCAGCGGCGGCATGGCCCCAGGTTTGATGCCCCCTTGAAAGCGGTTTCCCATCACTAAATCGCAGCCTCCCCGCAATTTTTCGACAAAGGCCCCAAGGTTAGAAAAATCGTAGCTGTCATCGGCATCGCCCATGATAATATAAACCCCGCGCGCCGCTGTAATTCCTCCCATCAGCGCGCTGCCGTAGCCTTTGGCTGCTACGGGTACGACTCGGGCTCCCATTCGGGTAGCGATATCTTGAGAACCGTCGGTGCTGCCATTGTCTGCTATGATGACCTCGCCCGCAATATCGAGTTCGTGCAGCGACCTCAGCGCTTTTTTAATGCAGATTTCTAATGTTTCTGCTTCGTTCAGACAAGGCATGAGTATCGATAGTTCGAGAGTGTTTTCTCCGATGGCGTGGGTTTGTTGGGCCATATGTTTGTTCGACTTTTACTGGGCGATCGACAATACTTTATGTTTCAGTATCCATTCTTAAATTATGGGTGGCGCACAAAAATCAATAAAACTTAATCAAAGTTGTTAAGGGGTGTTTTTTGCCCGCAATTCTCGATCTGTAGTAGATAGGTTAGTGAGCTCATGACTAGAAGCGTTTTTATGGTTTTACTGGCTGCTATTTTATGCAGCGTACTAGGTCAATTCACCTTGAAAACAGGAGCTAAAGTTTTAGGACCGATCGGGGCTGCTAATTTAGTGGAAAAAGTTGTAGCAATGGCTACGCAACCTTTGATAATTGGAGGTCTGGCTTTGTACGCAGTCTCTTCGATCGGATTTATCGTTGTTTTATCTCGGGCTAACATTAGCATAGTCTCACCTTTACTGTCAATTAGTTATTTGTTTACTGTGTTGGGTGGCAAAATTATATTTAACGAGCCTTTGCCTCCGCTGCGGTTGGTAGGGGTAGCCCTAATTATGACCGGAGTAATTTTTGTACTCAAAGGTCAAGCACCAGGAGTGACGGGTGGTAACTAGCGATCGATGTTGATTATTGATACTGGAATGCGCAATTGATAATTTAAGCCAAAGGGTGTGTCTCAAGTTGTTTCTTATCAAAAAACAGGAAAGATATTAAGATAAAAATGTCTGAATAATTTCCTGATATTCATACCGGGTAATGTCAAGAATCAAATCGCGAGGTTGCACCTATGGTTTCATACTTGCTGTCTTTTGCCTGGGGAATTTGCCTTTTGCTATCCTTCACTGGTTGGGGAGGAATCATTAACCGCATTCTGTTTCCAGAGTACAGAGTAGGCCCGGCTCAAAGAGCCACTTGGGGGATAGCTTGGAGTGTGGTATTCGGCGGTTTATTAAATGTCACGCGGACTATTTCGCACGCAACTGTTTTGACATATCTATGCTTGGGATTGCTTTACGCGATCGCAGATACCTGGAAACATAAAACTTCTCTATCCCGAGATCTGCATCAGTTAATTCATACTTGCCAACAAAAACAAAATAGATTGTTTGCGATCGGCGTTTTTATCGCTTTTATTGTAACTTTTTGGCACTACGCTGGTTGCGTTGCTTCGTATAACTTAAGTATTGTAGATGACTACCAAGCCTATTTGGTATTTCCCCAGAAAATGCTGCAAATAGGTTCTCTCGGTTCCGATCCTTTTAGCGATAGAAGACTGACATCTGCACTGGGAGGACAGTCATTTTTGCAGGCGCTCAGTTTCAGCGTATTGGATGAAAGAAGTGGCTATCTTATCGATCCGGGATGTGCTTTATTAATTGCGATCGGGCTGATTATCGAATACTGTCGGAGAAAAAATATTTCAAAAATCCCGACACTGACAATCGTGTTGGGCTTTTTATCGATGAACATAATTCGGCTCAATACAACTGGCGTATTAATTCCGGTATGCCTTTTTTTCTGCTTGTTTAACCTTTGTGACAGCGAGTACCTTAAAGCAAAAAATATCCCCAACAATGCTGCGATAGTAGCATTGCTTGCTGCCGCTACCTGCGCTTTAAAAAGTACCTTGATTCCCACCTGTATTATTTTCTTCATTTTGAGTTATTGTTTTTACATTCTGGGCAGTCAAAGGAAAGATCGCGCCATCTGCGAATTTTGTCTTGCTGGTATTTTATTGTCACTGTTTGTTTTACCTTGGTCGATATCACTGTATCAGTCTTCAGGGACTTTACTGTATCCTATATTGGGTAAAGGTTTTCACGGTTCAGTCTACGGAGGATCGGTCAAGCTTGCTAACAGCGAAATTCTCCCAAAGGTAGTAACTAAACTCAGGTTGTATGTAATTTTAACGATTATTTACATCGCGGCTGCATTGGTAATTAGATTGGGGATAATTGGCTTGAAAAAAAAGCCAATTGTTCGGGAAGCAGCCCTATCTATTTTTATTAGTAGCGTTCTGGGAACTTTGGCGATCGCATTTGCTACCGGTAGCGCGGATAATTACCGCTATTCTTACCCGCAATTATTAGTTATGTTCGGGTTGTTTATATTAATAATTGTGGAAAACATCGAGGACAATCAAATAAATTTAAAATTAAAAAAAATAGTCTCGATCGCCGCAGTATTTTTGTGTGTATTAGTAGCTTTCCGAACTCACAAACACAGTGACTTTATGTATTATCAACAAACTATGAATAACATAGTAATGGGAATAAATGACGTGCCTTTAGTTACATTAGAAAAACGCGAAAAATATGCAAAAATGCTCGATGCAGTTCCGCAAGGTTCGATAGTTTTAACCAGGCTTGACAAACCTTTTTTACTGAAGTTTAAGCAACATACAATCTGGATTGCCGACTTCCCCGGCGGGGCTAGCCTACCTCCCGGTATGCCTTCATTTAAAGGAGAAGAAGCCCTGGCAGATTATCTAGTTTCGCATTCGATTAGATATCTAGCATATTCCTACGGCAACGAAGCGAACTTTCCCAAGAAATTTTTTGCACCTCGACTGATACCAAACGACAATAAGTGGTTGGAAAATCAAGCAGTGAATGCTTTTGAATTTCAAGATAGTTTGCAAAAACTCGGTAAAACTCGAAAACGAATTTATGATGATGGTGAAAATTTTGTCATCGATCTGTTAAAATACCAAAGTTAGCAATGCCGGGAATAGGTAATGGGTAATGGGTAATGGGTAATGAGTAATGGGTAATGGGTAATTGATAATTAGGAATGAGAATTAAATAACTGGTATTTTTTGTAGGTTGGGTCCAAGAACGAACCCTCCGATTCGCTGGGCCCAACACCACCCTCGAACGTTGGGTTTCATGCTTCAACCCAACCTACGGAAGTTATTTAATCCACGATCCTTAGTAATGGATAATTGGTAATGGGTAATGAGTAATTGGTAATTGGTAATTGGTAATTTGTAAATTAAATTTAATTCTACAAAAAATGGCTTTATGAATTTAGAGAAATTATTAATAAATCGCGAGGCTGTACTTGCTACAATGCACCAAAAAGAACGGGCGATCGCTCCTATTTTGTCAGCAGAATTGGGAATAAAAATTAGTGTTCCTGCGAATTTTGATACCGATCGATTCGGTACGTTTACTAGAGAAATTAAACGCTCTGGAACTCAAATAGAAGCAGCACGCTTGAAAGCAGAAACAGCCTTAGAAATTTCGGGCGAAACTCTAGCTGTTGCCAGTGAAGGAACTTTCGGCCCTCACCCGATGATGCCCTACCTGCCCGCTAATCGGGAAATCGTACTGTTATTAGATCGATCGCACGATCTAGAAATTATCGGCGAATCTTTGTCGCTAGAAACTAACTACAGCCATCAGTTAGTTACCAATACAGAAGAAGCCGATCGATTTGCCGAAAAAGCTGGATTTCCCGAACACGGATTGGTAGTTATAGTTGGTGATGCTGCTTCAGGTAATGGGGAAATTGTTAAAGGAATAACCAACCATAAACAGTTGTTTGATACTGTTACTGCGGGTTTGAAAAAATCTCCAACAGGCAAAGTTCATGTCGAAACAGATATGCGGGCGATGTACAATCCCACTCGGATGAAAAATATCGAAAATGCCACTCTCGATTTAGTGCAAAAATTCAAACAATTCTGTCCCGAATGCGGTTGGCCGGGCTTCGGAATTGTGGAAAGAAAAATTGGATTGCCCTGCGGACTTTGTTATTTTCCAACTCAGTTAGTGCGATCGGCTATTTATCAATGCAAAAACTGCGGTTATTCTCAAGAAGAATTATTTCCCGACGGTAGAGAGACTGCCGATCCAGCTTTGTGTCAATATTGCAATCCTTAAATTGGCAATCTAAATCGATACTATCTGCCTGTTTAAGATAGCTCGATCGATAGTAATTATCAACTCTCCTAAAATCAGGTTGGGTTTCATTCTTCAACCCAACCTACGTAATGATAATACTTCCCGTGGCTCGATCGGTACACCTAATCACTCGTTAATTCTCGGTTTAAAATATCTCGCGATCGAGCCAGAGGGATAAGTTCCGTTAAAACTAAGGACACAACATAGTTGTGTCCCTAAATCAATTTTACATATGGCACAGACCTGCAAGCCTAAAGCTTGTGGAAAAACTTACCCAAAGCGGTAGCCAAAACCCCGCACAGTAATGATATATTCCGGCTGACTCGGATCGACTTCCAGCTTTTCCCGCAGCCAGCGGATGTGAACGTCAACTGTTTTACTGTCTCCTATAAAATCTTGTCCCCAAATTTTTTCCAGCAATCGATCGCGCGACCAAACTCGCCGCGGATAACTCATAAATAACTCTAACAAGCGAAACTGTTTGGGAGAAAATTGTACTTCTTCCGATCGCACGAGCACGCGACACTCTTCAGGGTAAAGAGTTATGCCTTTGTATTGCAATGCCACCGGCTGCGGCAAATTTCCCAGTCTCTGACGCCGCATCAGCGCCCGACAGCGAGCGATAAACTCCCGCATTCCAAAAGGCTTTGTCAGGTAATCATCTGCACCAGCTTCTAAATAAAAAGCGCAATTATTTGCGCTTCCCCTTGCCCCAATAATTAAGATGGGAACTGGATTACCTTGATGCCGTAACATTCTGCACAGATCCAAACCGTTGGTTGAATCCGCGATTAACAGGTTAAAAGCAAAATCACCGCCATTTGATAAATGCCCCATTCCGGAGGGAACGGCATTACGCCCGTCGCTAGTAACCACTACCTCATAGCCCTGTTCCTGAAGGGCTAAAGCCAGCATTTCTCGCAATAGGTCTTCACTCTCTAATAACAAGATGCGGCCTGCTTGTCCAATAGCAGGCTTAGAAAGACATTCGCTTAATTCAGCAGAAGACATAAATAGTGTTGGAGTTAGTTTGTTTTTGGCTGGGGGAAACGCCTTCTTCAGTAGCTGAGGCGCTTCTCTAGCGACAGTCGCTTTAAACAACCGCCGGCTCGATCGCTCTTTATCCTTCGCCAGTCCATCCAACAGATACGCGCTCGACCTTTTCTACTTGCTCGTGTGAGGAATACAGCCGTAGAGCAGTTACTAGAGCTGCGGCGTCTGCCTGTGTCCGGGCGTGACTGTCCTGGTCTTTTTTAGTGGTTGGTGTTATTTTGTCAAACATTGCCCGCTGTTTCTTGACCAGGTTACACCCAATCGATAGGGAGATAATGTTATCGTACTATTAAAAGGTTATCAAAAGGTAAAGCTTTGACGATCGCGCGGTTAAATTATTCAAATTAAATAATAATAACTCGATCGCTACAACCTTAATATCGACCGTTATTTAAGTATATAATACATTGTTCGCGTGAAATCTCATTTCTAGGGCGATCGGCTGCGCTCGCTCCCAACCCGTAAAAATCGAGTAAAAGTCAAGTAAAAATTTTATTAACTGCTAATAAATGTTGCTGCATTTAAGTACCTGGCCCGAGGTAGAAGCTTACCTGGAGCGATCGACCGCCATCATTATCCCGATCGGTTCTACAGAACAGCACGGACCTACCGGAGCGATCGGCACCGATGCCATTTGTGCCGAGGCGATCGCCCGTGGTGTCGGCGAAGCTGTCGGTGCTTTAGTCGCGCCCACAATTAATGTGGGGATGGCGCTGCACCACACTGCCTTTCCCGGTACGATTAGCTTGCGCCCGCAGACAATGATCTTGGTAATTCGCGATTATATCACCTGTCTGACAAAAACAGGCTTTGTGAAATTTTTCTTCATCAACGGTCACGGTGGCAATATTGCCACGATGAAAGCAGCTTTTTCCGAAACCTACGCGCATTTGTCGGACTTGAATCTGTCGGATGCCGATCGCGTGCAGTGTCAAATCGGTAACTGGTTTATGTGCGGTTCTGTCTACAAGCTAGCTAAAGAATTGTACGGCGATCGAGAAGGTTCCCACGCTACGCCCAGCGAAATCGCCTTAACCCAATACCTTTATCCAGAAGCCATCAAACAAGCCCCACTAGCGGAACCAGTGGCTTCGGGCCACCCAATTTACGGTGCCGCCGACTTTCGACGCCACTATCCCGACGGCAGAATGGGGTCAAATCCAGCACTGGCAACTCCCGAACACGGACGACAATTTTATGAGTTAGCAGTTAAAGAACTCACTGACAGTTATCTCAAATTCTGCAAACAAGATTTGTAGTTTGAGTCCGACGAATTACAGCAGATTGCAGGTTTATTAAGTACACCCATCTATCGCATAATTCTCCCAAGGACACGGCACTGCCGTGTCCCTACCCACGATTTATTTGTACCTCATTTACATGAAAAAAGCTGTAAATTTTGCGTTGATAATTAACAGTTGTCAACTGTTAATTATCAACTGTCAATTGTCAATTGTTAATTAAAGCTGGGCAACTCAATTTCAGCCAGCGATCGCCTTTTTTTGACTGTTATCTCTAAATTGGCGATCGAAGTCAGCCAATCAGGCTGTCGGATCGATCGAGATTCCACTGCATTCTCACCTGTTTGTGGAATACCCGACGTACCGCCAGCACTGACAATTTGACTGACAATTTGACTGACAATTTGAGGGTTGCGAGTCAATGCAGGGCTGTTTAATTTAGCAGTAATTGCAGTGTCAGAGTTAGCAAGTGGCAGTTGAGGTTCCGTGCTTTTTCGAGTTGTGGGTGTTAGATGCCAGTAGGCGTCGAGTTCCTGTAACTGCACTCCCGAAGCAGAAGCTAATATATTGAGTTCCTGAATCGCATCAAGTTCCGCATCTGGAGGCCCTTCCGCATCCCCCGAGTCTGGATCTGGTTCAGATCCATCGGACCAAGGTTTGACAGGAGAAGAATTGAGCGTTGAGGGTACGGAAACGGTTCGATCGTTAACAGCAGCAAGCAATGATTCTAAATGCGCGCTAGCAACATCATCCGCATTCTCAGAGAGATTGAGATCGGGCGATTTCTGATGCGGCATTTCCAAACTTTTTTCCAAAGCCGCCTTGAATTGCAGGGTGTGGCGCTGCTGGCGGTGCAAGCGGGCGCGCAATTCACTGCAAACATTTTCTGTCGCCACTAATTGCTGTAGCTGTTCGTTATAGCGTTGTTGGGTTAAGGCGCATTCTCGTTCGAGAGTTGCCAGCCTGCTTTCATTGGTTGCCGACTGCTGGGTTAAACTTTCGAGTAAAATTTCTTGATGCTGCAGAGTTTGATTGGAAATTTCGAGTTTGCCAAACAGCGCGATCGATTGCTCTTGAGTTTCTTGAAGTTCCGCATCGCGCTGTTGCAGCAAAGCTTCTTTTGCTTGCAAGCTTTTGTGGGCATCTTCTAGGGCTTTTTCTAGTTGGGCGATGCGCTGCAGGAGGTCGCGGTTGCATTCGTGTAGGGCTTGCATCAGGGTGACTGGAGTCGATCCTTTACTCTTAGCTTGTTCGACGGATGCTAGCAGATTTTTGAGATTGTCTGAAATCGGGGGCGAGGTTTGATAGGAAGCTTGTTGTTGAGATTGCGAATTTCTAGCTTCAGGTTTGGTGGGAATTGCATCTACGCTAATAGCGTTGGGAAAGTTGACGGTTTGCCAGTCTTCTTCCGGCTGTTGGGAACGGAGTGCGGAAGTGTCGGTCGGAGGGGGGGCGATGGCCTCGAAACCCCCGGCAGCAGGAGGCTGGAACTGTTCCGTATCCGATCGGACAGCAGGGTGCGGTTGATGCTGGTTGGCTCGAAGATCGGCTTCTGGCATAGCTTTTTATCCCAATAGTCACAGAGTCTCAAGTTACAGTTTATCCTCATACATTCTCCGAGAGGAAGTCGCTAAGAGACTGCTTTTGCAATTTTTAGGTTTTTTTAGCCAAATAGCCTGCAAATTGAGCTATTAAGATCGCAAGTTCGATCGCCCGCTTC
>JBOFTL010001044.1:0-3404 GCA_051652045.1 Microcoleus sp.
ACAAAACTCATAAATGGCGTACCGTCTGGCATAAATATTTGCAATTCGGTTTCTGATACTTGAAACCTAATTCCCATCCTCGGACTTACCCAACCGTTAGTTTCGGCGACTGTTTCTAATCTGTCTTCCCGCCGCTCCCAGATACTTAAATCCCGATTTGTTGGATTGTACAAATAATATTCTTCTACGCCATATTGTTCGTAAAATCTCAGTTTTTGCAGCATCGGCGTCAAACGGTTGCTGGGCGACCAAATTTCAAATGCTACTTGCGGTGCGATGTTTTCTTCGTTCCATTGCTGGTAGGAACCTCGATAACCCTTGGGTCTGCCAAATACTACCATCACATCTGGTGCTTGAGAAATAATGTTATTTCCTTCTACTGGATACCACAGTAAATTCCCGGCTACGAAGACATCAGCAATACTGGCGAATAACAGTTCTAAGTTTTCTTTAATCCACACGATTAATCTGAACTGTTCCGTATTGTCTGACATGGGTTCTCCGTTGTCGTCTGGGTAAATTATCTGCGATTTATCGGGAGATTGCAGTTGTGTAACCATTGCTATTTTTCCCAAATTTGCTAGTTAATTTGTGGTAAGGTGCGCAGTGCGCACCCTACGAATAGAACCTGTGCGTAAGTCCTACAACTGTCAACTGACTGTTACTGCAACAGATTTTTCATCCAATCTATGCCAGTCAAATTAGCAGTGTCCCGAATAATCAAGAAAATTCCCAAACCAAACAACAGCATCAAACCTGTCTGCATGACATTTTCCTGAATGCGGTTCGGCAAAGGTTTTCCCCACAATCCTTCGATGGCTAGAAAAGCTAGCTGACCGCCGTCCAAAGCAGGTAGTGGCAAAATATTAATTACAGCTAAATTGATGCTAATTAACGCTGCGAATTCCAACAAATTCCACGCACTAGATCGCGCAATTCCCGCACCGATTGCAACAATTGCCACAGGCCCGGATAACTGATCTGCGGTTTGGCTGAAGTTACTAAATAACTTACCGAAACCTTGAACTGTCAGCTTAACTATTCGCTCGAATTCGATCGCCCCTTTGCTAAAAGCTTCTACAATATTTTTAGCTCGCTGTTGCACTACGGTACTGTTAGAACCTAGCTGCACGCCGATGCGCCCTTTGCTGTCGGGCCCCAAATCGGGAGTTACCGCGATCGAAATTTTTTGTTCTTGGCGCTGAATTTCCATCGCCAGAGATTGTTGGGGATGATTTTGAATTTGGGCGACTAGGGCTTTGATTGCTTCGCGGGAAGTGCCCAAATTTTCGCCATTAACCGACAGAATGATATCTCCCGATTTAATTCCGGCTTTTGTCGCAGCCGAGCTCGCAGTTGTCGCGATTTCCGAAACGCGAACTCCCGGTAGTAAGTTCGTTTCTACTGCTGTTCCGACGATGCCGACTTGCGCGACTAGCAGCAAGTAAGCAAAAATTAAATTGGCAATAACTCCAGCACTGATGACGATCGCCCGATCGAGTATGGGTCGATTCCGCAGCAAATCAGGGTCATCTGGCGGAATATTGCTGTCGGGATCGTCATCGGGGAAACCTACGAAACCTCCCAAGGGAAAGCCTCGGAGGGCGTATTCAGTTTCCGGGCCTTGGTATTTCCAGAGGATGGGACCAAAACCGATGGAAAAGCGGTTGACGTGAATGTGTTGCAGTCTTGCCGCCAAGAAATGGCCGAGTTCGTGGACGACAATCAGGACACCTAAAACTGCGATCGATGCCAAAACTGACAAAACTGACATGAAGGATTCCAGTAAAACTTTGATTTGACTTTGATTTATTTTAGTATCTTTTTAATATCGGTGGCTTAAAAGCGACTGCGTTCGCTCAAACTGGAATCCTGGTGTTTTCAGCCAGAGTCTGCCGCAGTGCGAGGGCTAAGACACTGCCAAACTATCGCGCGTCGCACTCTAGTTTACCTTTAAAACCAATTACCAATTACCAATTACCAATTTCAATTTTATGAAGCAAACTTCTTTGAATGTTATCGCTATTTCAGTTTTCGCGATTACCGTTTCAACTTTATTAGGGCCTGCTTTTAACTTGCCGCCTGCCGTACCCGCGATCGTCACTTTTTGCTTGTTGGGGTTAGCCACTTTAGATAGTTTCCAATGGCAAGGTCAAGGCGGTACAATATTATTAGATTTTCTGGCCGGAAGTTCCAAAGAAAGGCGCGATCGCATCCTCCATCACGAAGCGGGACACTTTCTAGTTGCTCACCTGCTGGGCATTCCTGTCAGCGGCTATGCCCTCAATGCTTGGGAAGCTTTCAAACAAGGTCAATCTGCCCAGGGTGGCGTCCGATTTCAAGATGCAGAATTAGTATCTCAACTGCAAAATGGCAATCTTTCATCCCAACTTTTAGATAAATACTGTACTGTCTGGATGGCTGGAATAGCTGCTGAAACTATTGTTTACAGCAATGCAGAAGGAGGGACAGAAGACCGCGCTAAAATTAGTGCGATTTTTACCCAACTGCGCCGTCCTGCTACTGAAATTAAACTCAAACAAAACTGGGGTTTGCTGCAAGCTAAAAACTCGATCGAAAGCCACCGATCGGCTTACGAAGCTCTAGTAGCAGCAATGGAAAATAAAGCAACTGTCGGTGAATGTTGCGACATTATCCAGCAAAATTTGGAGCGAACAATTGACAGTTGACAGTTGACAGTTGACAACTATTGATAGTGAGGGTTTGTAACAAAGGACAATGGACTATTGATGGTTGCCTGCTATTCAATATCAACTGTCAGCATATGCGCGATCGATTATTAGCTATCGAGCCTCAACCTGGGTGCGATCGATTATTATATCGCATTTCAATTATCAACATTTATGCTCTAAAATGTCAACCCTCAATTGTCAACTGTCAACTATCAATCTGTTTGCTGTCAACTGTCAACTGTCAATCTGTTTGCTGTCAATTATCAATTATCAACTATCAACTATCAACGATCGACTATCAATCGATCGCGAGCGGGGACGCTCGCACTACAACTCTCAACTCTCAACTCTCAACTTTCAACTTTCAACTCTCAACTCTTAAAATCATGTCAGAATCAAATCTTTCTCCAACAAAACTGCTACCGCCTGATGAAAATTTAGAAAAATTACTGTGGCTGTTTGGTTTCCGCATCGATCCTGAGATAGAGGAACCGAATCTATATACTTTAATTGCCTATGGCGATCGAGAACTGCCTTTAGTAGCTGGGGGTCAACTGGTATTTTTTACCCGCCCTGAATTAGCGATTAATGCTCTTGAATTGTGCGGTATCAATGTCAGCGAGTTGGGAACGCCACCTACAGAAATAGACGCCATCTGCGATCTAGCAGAAACTCTTTATTTGCTGGATGCAGAAGATGTTGACGAATCTG
>JBOFTL010001045.1:0-2101 GCA_051652045.1 Microcoleus sp.
CCCTCCGGCGTCGGGTGTCCCCGTCGCGCCAGATTGCAAATTGACCTGATGTTGCTGGCGATCGAAGCCTTGTATCTTGGAGGCGCAGAAGAAATGCTCGCAGTCTCCAGAGAACTGGAGTTGGAATCGATTATCAAAAATCGAGTAGCCCTGTGGATGCTGCGCAATACTAACCCGCTGAGGCGCTACAGCCAGCGCCGATCGCTCAGTATTATGGAAGCAAAAGCACTGGTAGTCATTACCTGCAACTTGGCCCGCAAGTTAACCGTGACAATTCGCCAGTTGCTGCTAGACTCCCAGCAATTGCGATCGAAAAATATCCCCCTCAAGCAGCACTTGCCGCTAGCGGAGTATTTAGAAAGATTTCGAGCTCACTTTCGATCGCGCATGAATCCGAGGCGATCGCTAGTGGCCGCTTATGATTCTGACGATAAGCTGGACGAACTAGCCCTTTCTTTGTTAGGAAAACTGCTATTTTGTACTGGTACAGCCGGAATGCAGCGGTTTTGGGTGAGTCTGTTTGATGGAGAAGTTGATTAACAATGACTATTAGGCGTCAGTACAGTCTGCCAAATTGCACTTTAGTTTTAGAAGGACTCAGCGACGGATCGGCAGCCAGCCAGTTAGAAATTCGGCCGGTGCTTTCGATACTGATGAGCGCTGAATGCTATTTGAGCGGTATAGCCCAGCCCCTGACAGGAGGGCGGGAGTTTTTTGAAAGCTTAGTGAGGGCCGTCAGCACCTACGCCCAAGAATTTATCAGCGGAGTGCGCGCTGCCGACAGGCAAGTCCTGGCTCCGGCATTGGTACAGTTGCACAAAGTTAACGGGAATTTGCATCAATTGACCGTTCTACAGCCCGAAGCAGCAAATGATACCCAAATCGCCGAAAAACCTCCCCTCGCAGCAGAACTCAATTTAACCACGGTACAGCTATTCGATTTAGTAGAGGCGATCGACCAGTTTTTTGCCGACACGCAAACGCTACCGGAACTCTCGCTGCGATTGGAACCCGTTTCCAAGCGTCACGTCAAGCCGATAGAACCGGTGGCAAAGCGGGTTTTGCCTGCGGCAGTAGGCGTTTCGGCTTTGGCTGTGGCAGCGATGGCGTTGTTCTTGGTGCCGGTGCCGGAAGTACAGCGACCGCGAGATCCGGCTCGAGAGTCCAATGCTACCAGCAGCAATCTCGCCACGCCGACGCCAGCAGCTTCTGGTTCGCCCAGTCCCAATCCGACGCCGCAGGGATTGACCGCATCAACTGCCGTTCCGACTCCAACAGAGGCGGACGGTTTGCTGCCGAGTTCGCCGAGTCCCAGTCCGACAGAGGCCGACGGTTTGCTGCCGAATTCGCCAAACCCCAGCCCGACACCGCTATCGGAAGCTTCACCATCCGCTATTGAGAGTACGCCAGAGGCTACAGGGCCGATTACCGATCCGGCAGAAGTCGATGTGTTGAGGGGAAAACTTTCCGAACAAATCGATCGAGTTTTGCGAGATAAACCTGCTGTTGAAAATGAGTCGGTTTATCGAGTAAGTGTGGCTAAAGATGGGGCGATTGTCGGTTACAAATCCCAAAATTCCGAGACTGTCGATCGAACTGGCGAGGAACTTTTATCTGAGTTGCTTTACAAACCTGTCGGCACTAGGCCGTCTGAGGAATCGCTGGCTGATTTCCGAGTGGTTTTTGTACCTGGCAGCAGCGTTCAAGTTACTCCTTGGTGATGGACAGGAGAAGGGGAGAGGGGGAGAAATTAGTTCGCTCTGTCATAACGGGGTTGACGTACTCCCCTGATTTACAATCAATCAGATCTATACATATTGCGGACTAATATTAGTTAACATTTAAAAATCCGAAATTGGTAAATTCCAATTTCGGACTTTTATTCAGACTTTTACTAACTCCCCGGGTAGGATTTGAACCTACGACCAATCGGTTACACTTACCCCAACATTTCTGAAGGGAGCGGACTATTTCATCATCCTCAAACAGCAGATTTATTTATCTGTTTTCTGGTTCAGGATGTCGGGCGCTGTGAGATTTATTGGTTAGGCTCCTCATCTCTAGTCTCTGCACCTTTCCGGCTACTTGTGGAAACTTTATT
>JBOFTL010001046.1:0-4804 GCA_051652045.1 Microcoleus sp.
CCATTTCGCCGGTAAGCCTTTTTCTTATCGTGCAAATCGTAAGACGCCGTACTCGCAGCTATTTCTACAATCAATTCCGGCGCACCTTGCACGTAATCATCATCAGTAATCCGCGAATTTCCCCCATTCTCAATTCGCAGCAAAGCGTCTGGCTGCGGTTCGTTATCGCCATCTAAAAACACTGTCGTTTCAATACCCAGATCGACTCCTGGTGTTGCAACTTGGTAGTTTAACAACCATCCTGCGATCGCGGCATGGGGTTTACCGTGGCTTCTGTGACGAACTGGCGATGGCATATAAACAACTCCTTCTATTAGTTGAGCTTTCTTAACGTGCGGCATGGCGAGATAGCGATCGTGAAATTCAGCCCGCGACAGTCGATCGCCATTTTCCAGCGGCAGCAGTTTTTCTGCATCTTCTTCAGAAGTTTGTTGCTCGAATTGTTTGGTATTTTTAACAGGTGTTTGAGTCATAAAATATTACCTCAGAATTCAGGTTCAAAAACTCGAAACAGGAAATGGTAAAATAAATAATCAGTTATTTACATTATACACTTAACATTGTTTAAGTTCTTTGATGCAATCGAATTCTGTAAAATTATTAATTATTGTCTCCAAACCGATAACCCCGACCGTAAACATTATGAATTAACACCGCGTCGCCCGATGCTTCTATTTTTCGTCGCAGCAGCCGAATTTGAGCCGCCAATACATTGCTGCTGGGTTTTTCCGCTTCAGCCCACAAGTATTGATAAATTTGTTCGTGAGTTAAAACTTGACCGGGATGGCGCATTAAATATTCTAACAACTGACATTCTTTTTCCGACAATTCGATCGCGCGATCGCCCCGATAAGCTAACTGATTTTCATAATCTAACTCCAAATCAGCAACTTGCAATCGCCCCAAAGTAACCTCAGCATCAAAAGTAGCGGGCCGCCGCAGCAATGCCCGGACTCTTGCTAGCAATTCCCGCAATTCAAAAGGTTTTACCAAATAGTCATCCGCACCGGCATCGAGCCCTTGCACCCGATCGTCTACAGTATCTTTTGCTGTGAGAAATAACACGGGCGTATTCCTTCCCAGCGATCGCAATTGCTGGCAAATCGCCAATCCTGTTTGTTTCGGCAGCATCCAATCCAAAATTAACAAATCGTAATTGCCCTCGATCGCTAAATTGCTGCCTTTTGCGCCATCAAAAGCCACATCAACCGCGTAACCTTCACGAGTCAAAACTCGACTTAAAGGATCGGTCAATTCAACTTCATCATCAACTAAAAGAATCCGCATTGAGATTTAGATTAAATGTAAAACACTTTCGGTTTCCCTGTAAGCTTCTGCCACCCATTCTTGCAAGGCAGGCAGAGCTAAAATAGCATCGGCATAGTCTCTAGCTTCTGCATGAATTTTGACATCGTAGGTGACAAAACGCAATACTACAGGGGCAAACATAGCATCAGCAACTGTAAAATTTCCGAACAGCATATTGCCATCTTTTCCATATTTTTGGCGGCATTCTCGCCAGATATCAATAATACGATAGATCTCTGCTTCTGTTGCTGAAGTCATGCCTTCTCCCGGATAGCGGTTGCGACAATCCAGCGGCATATTTTCGCGCAAATTTTGGAATCCGGCGTGCATTTCCGCACAGATAGAACGGGCGATAGCTTTTTCAGCTAAATCTGCCGGCCACAAATGATTAGCAAAGCGTTCGGCAACGTATTCGCAAATTGCTAAAGATTCCCATACTTTTAAGTCACCGTCGATTAAAATAGGGACTTTGCCAGAGGGAGAATAGCGGCGAATTTCGGCGTGTCTTTCAGGTATATCTATAGGAATTTTGACTTCAGAAAATTTCAGTCCAGCTTGTTTCATCACCAGCCAAGGACGAAGCGACCAAGAGGAGTAATTTTTGTTGCCAATAACAAGTGTTAGTTCGGTCATAATTTAGCTGTCAGCTAGATGCGATCGCTCGTTAGATTTTCAACCAATAACTATAATATAACAGGTAACGGGCAACAGGCAATAGCAGACAACAGGCAACAGGCAACAGGCAACAGGCAACAGGCAATAGCAGGTAACAGATAATAAGCAACAGGCACTATTAAGGAGAAAAATGTTCACCTTAAAGGTTTTATCATTTCTCTTGCTTCCTAATGGAACAGGCGGCTGCAATAGATGCCCAAACACAGGCGCGATCGACATCAAAAATTTATTTCGATCGGCAACTGTATGTGTTATTCTAGGTTGGGCAAAGGCGGTTTCTGCTATAGCGATAGTAAATCATTTGCAAACTTCTTACTCCCTCCTCTTAGTAAGGGGAGCCACTGCGGTCTTGGGGCCTCCCCAAGTGGAGGAGCCACTGCGGTCTTGGGGCCTCCCCAAGTGGAGCAAGTGGCGTCAAGTGGCGTGAGAGTTGGGGTAGGGTAAAAGATTTATAAATCATTTAGGATTGCTAACGCGATCGTCCTGTTTCCAAACTAATTTCCAAACTAAGCAATTTGCACTCTAATAATTGATATGATTACCGTTGCACTTCCCAAAGGCGCTCTTTTAGGCAACAGCATTCGGCTGTTAAAATCTGTCGGATTGGACTTCAGCGCTTTTTTAGATTCATCTAACAGGCAACTGCAAATTTATGACCCGACTGAAACTGCTAAAGCTTTGCTAGTAAGGACGCACGATGTGCCGGTTTACGTGGAATACGGTCAAGCCGATTTGGGAGTTGCAGGTTACGATGTTTTGCGGGAAAAGAAGCCGAAAGTCGCACATTTAGTCAATTTAAATTTTGGCAAATGCCGGATGTCGGTAGCTGTAAAAGAATCGAGTCCTTACCGCCGCACTGTGGAATTGCCACCTCACGGTAGAGTTGCTTCTAAATTCGTAAATTGCGCGCGGGAATACTTTCAAAATTTGAATTTACCTGTAGAAATTGTACCGCTTTACGGTTCTGTGGAATTGGGGCCGATCACGGGAATGTCTGAGGCAATTGTGGATTTGGTTGAGACGGGAAAAACTTTGCGAGAAAACGGTTTGATCGAGATTGATGTGTTGTTTGAAACTTCGGCTTATTTGATTGCTAATCCTTTGAGTTACCGCTTGAATTCGGGGGGAGTGAATGAGTTGATCTCGAAGGTGAGAGAGCAAGTTTTGAGTGCGGTTTGAATTGTTTGCACTCTGGAGTATCGGTAATCTCTGAACTCTTGCAGAATTCTCAATAAACTAGGAAAAAAAACTGGTTTCTAATGAAAAATGTGGGTTTTATAAGGACTAAAGTCCTGACTCCGATCGCGGATCGGGACTAAAGTCCTTACTACGAACCTGACTTATTGCTGTTAATCGATCGGACATGATATTACGGGACTCGCGACAGTGGCAAAGTAACTAAACAAGTCGTGCCTGCACCAACTTCACTAGCAATTTGAATAGTACCTTGATGCAGTTCCACGCATTTTTTGACCACAACTAATCCCAAACCAGTACCGGGAATTTTGCGAATATTTTTACCTCGATGGAAAGGTTCAAATAACTGCTGTCGGTCTTCTGGCAAAATCCCAATTCCCCAATCTTGCACGCTAATTTGTACCGCATCCGCACCAAACACTAGCTCCAACTTAACAGCACCACCGTTGGGAGAATACTTGATAGCATTAGATAGCAAATTAGATAACATCGAACGCATTAACTTCTCATCCAGCTCGATCGGGCAAGTGGTTCCCTGGCAGGAAAAAGTCAGTAAGTTTCGCTTGCCAGCACTTAGCTGCATTTCCTCAATAAAAGACAGACAATATTGTTCCAGATTCAGCGGCTTGGGGTTAAACGCCAGGTTCCCTGTTTCGGCTCGGTTGATGGTCAAAATATCATCCAGCAATTGCACCATATTCTTTACTGAATCTTGAATTCGATGCAGGTTCCGCAGTCTTTTTTCAGTGTTATCCCATTCAACTTGAGAGTTTTCCAATACTTGAGCTGCCGCCAAAACAGTGCTCAGGGGAGTGCGAAACTCATGAGATGCCATCGAGAAAAAGCGCGTTTTTAAAGCACTGAGTTCTTTCTCTCGCTCTAGTGCTAAGCGAATTTCATCAGCTCGTTTGCGGGCAGTCGTATCGCGCAGCACTGCAACCCAATGCGTGTACCACCCCCTGGCATCTGCAACAGGAACTAGATTAAATTCATTCCAAAATTCCGATCCATCTTTGCGATAATTAATCACTTCCAAAGCGATCGATTCCCAACGAGAAAGTGCGACTCGAATTTTTTGGATATCGGCAGGATCGGTTTTGGGGCCTTGCAAAATTCGCGGCGTTTTTCCCAATACTTCCTCTGGCTTGTAACCGGTGACTCGCGTAAAGGCTTCATTTACGTAGAGAATGCGGGGGCCCGGTTCGCTAATAGGTTCGGCTTCTGTAATAATCACTGCATCATTCGCATTCACTACCACCGATTGCAACAACCGCAACTGTTCGGCACGTTGTTTGTGTTCGGTAATGTCTGCAATTACAGCCACAATGCCACTAATCTCTCCGGCGGTATCGGGTACGGGGGCGGCGGAAAAAACGATATCGATCGGGCTACCATCTTTTCTATAGCAACACAATTCTACTCCGGCATAGGTTTTGCCCTGAAGTACGCTGGCTTGAAGGGTGGTGCAATCCTCCACATCGTCTAAATGAATGGGATTGGGCCGATCGATAACTTCTGCTTCAGTCCAGCCAAACATTTGTGCGGCTGCGGGGTTCCAGATTTTGACATGGCCTTCTCGATCGAGCATGAGGATGCCTCGGGGAGAGGCGGTAACTAAGGCTTT
>JBOFTL010001047.1:0-3189 GCA_051652045.1 Microcoleus sp.
CCTTCAACAATAAAAAGGCAATAGAGAACTAATTGAGTGTCAGTCGGGGCCTTCCCCTGCTACGCATTCCCCAAAATCCCTTACCGCAAAGGCCCCGAGAATTTCCAGAGAGTTGCATCCGCGTACCTGGTAAATCCCCGCGATCGCACTGAAATTTTCTGCGATTACTTGAAAATCCCCCATGCTTTCCCTGAGAATCCTGTGGAGTGCTGTGAAGCCCCAATTGCTTCTGAGAACAGTCCTGATTTTTTGAGGAATTTCCCCCGATCTCACCTATATCCATGCGATCGCAGCGTCAGCCTCACAGCAAAAAAAATCTTGTCGTACAGACAGAAAAACAGCCTTACCTGACAGTTAATTGAAGCATTGCGATCCTCTGATGAGAATTGATGAGTAATAAATAAAATCTGAAAATTTATCCTCAAATTTACTTAAAAATGGTTACTTTACGCCAATTATTTTCGATTTATTAGTTAGAAATCCTAATATTTAGGATTGCGACAATTGCAGTCTACAGCGAATCCCTGTAATCTTTGTAAAGAAAATTACAAAGTAATCAACAATAGTGGAATGCTCTCAGGCGTCTATACTTACAAACACCCTAGTTCGACAGGTAAACTGCAAACATGAATTTAGAGAGAACCTCTAAAGGAATAACCCCGGAGCTCTGCGCTGCTGAGGTCGTAGAAATAATTCCTCTAATTGTGGGTTTCATCCGAATGGAAATGCGAAATCACGGAGAACCTTTTTTATCAGTATCTCAGTTTCGCACCCTCATGTTTCTGTACCGCCATCCGGGTTGTTCGTTGTCTAAATTGGCCGATCATTTGGGAGTGACGCGGCCGACAGCTACTGCACTTTGCGATCGTTTAGTTTTACACCGTTTTATCGATCGTGCAGAACATCCTCATGAAAGACGATCTGTGGCGCTGAAATTGACTCAGAAGGGGCTCGATCGACTCGATCGAACCCGATCTATCACCTGTGCCAAAATAGCTGAAAAATTTAGTGACTTATCTGAAGATAGGATGCAGAAAATATTAGAAGGGTTGGCGGTACTCAGCGACGTGTTTGACAGCGATTCTAAAAATAGTTGACAGTTGACAGTTGACAGTTGGCAGTTAATAGTTTAGTAGTGCGGGCATCCCTGCGAACGAACGGAGTTGATAGTTAATAGTGCGAGCGTCCCCGCGAGCGAACAGAGTTGACAATTGACAGTTGACAGTTAACAGGTAATTCCTGAACTACTAACTAATAACTGAGGACTCATGACCGATGACTACTTACCAACACTTAAAAGCTCGGCCAAAATATTGCGGGTTATCTGCTGAGCTTCGGCATTTAAAACAGAAGGCCGCAACTGTGGTGCATTGTAATCGTCTAATCCCCAAACCCACTGCATTGAACCGGTAGCAAACACTTTAGCCCCCGAATCTGCTGTATAAATTGTCATGTCGGCATAGCGAGTGCCGCCTCCGTAAGGGTAGGGAGAATGGGCGATACGGATGGTGTTTTTCGGCGCATTGCCAAACATTCGATCGACTTCATAACCTAACAGTCCCCGCAATTTATCGCCCTTTTTTAACTGGGTTTTTTCTAACAGCCAATCGGGGGCGCTTTCATCAATTACAATATCGGAATTAACCTGAAAAGTTTCGTACATCACCCCGATTAAAGCATCTTCTGGATTGCCGACAGCACGATCGCGCCAGTGAGTTGTGACTAAAGAATAGAGCGCGGGCGATCTGTTGGAAGTCACCACTTGGGTGCGTTCTGGTTTGCCGGTACCGGAATGCAATTCGCCTGCTGCTGCTATTTCTAAAGGCAAATTAACTCCGCTAATTTCTCCTCTAAATCCACCCAGGGGATCTAAATCTGCCATTTCTTTATAAGCAACAATAGTTCGGTTGACTTCACGAGTAATGCGGCTGGGTTCCAAGCGAATTTGCCAGTAGCAAATATTGGCACCAAAAAATCCGATACTTACTCCTCGATCTCTAGCAGTTTCTATATTTTCCCGCATATCTTTCGACCAATATTCGTCGTGACCTACGGATAAAAATGCTTTGTGAGATAATAGCAACCTGGAGTTAAAATGCGTGTCGATGTTGGTGGCATAGGTAACGTCATAGCCTTCTTTTTCCAGCCACCTCACCATATTGTATTCCCAACCGGCGCTCGCTGTTCTCCCCGGTGGCTGAAAATTTGTTAAATATTCCCCGGCGCCGATGCCGTAAGCGGCTTTGCGGTTGGGACTCATGCCGTAGGGACGGTTAAAAGAAACTTTATAAGCTTGTTTGCCGCGGCTGTTCCAACGGTAAAGCGATTTGTGACCCCAATTGTTGTAGGCTTGAAAAGTTGTAACGCTGGACTGAAATAAAATATCAGATTGGCGATCGTCATCCCGGACGGCAAATATAATGTAACTTTGTTTTCCCGTGCGACTTGTTGTTAGCTTTGCTAAGGCTGTGAGATTGGGGGCGATCCTCTGTGAGGGCTTCGCTAACGCGCTTTTTTCGAGGTTTAAATAGTTTTGAGAACGCACTGACTTGCTGTAAAACACGGGTACGCTCAAACCCGTTAAGAAAGCTTTGATAAACTCCCTACGGCACAATTTACCCAATAGTCTGGTCATGGGCGATCGGTTTATTAATTTTAGGTGATAGATTTTAGAGTCGGGGCAGGGCAAAAGTGCTTAACATTACTTTACCTCCCGCTCAAAAAATATCATACCTCAGATAGATTGGACGCGATCGCACTTGGTAGTCTCGGACACACTTGGAATCTGGCAACCTAATTTCTGCGTCAATATCTCACAGGTTCAGATCGATGGACGATTTTTCCCAGAAATCGGTTGTTTTGCCTTCGGGAATGCTCGATCGGGCTCGCTCTCGCTTGATTCCGTGCGATCTCGATCCGATCGGGCGATGTATCTTAGCATTTCTTCACATATCCTGATTTCGTTCTATGATATATGCCTTATGGCGTATTTGTGTTTCAAGCCCGTTACTGCTTACCGCTGATGAGTCAATCAACCAATTCACCGCTATCCCAACCAGTTTCTCGACGCACGGCCCTCAAATTCCTCGGAGTAGGTGTCACTGGCGGGCTGCTGGGCTACTCTCGATTTTCCAAACCGCAGCCCAGCATTTTCGGGCAAGACACACTCGACTTGCCAAAGCTGCTGAA
>JBOFTL010001048.1:0-19605 GCA_051652045.1 Microcoleus sp.
ACCATTCATCAGAATCGGCATATTCACAGGTGCACCAGAGTATAGCGCTTGCCAGGTTAGAGAACCCACAACCCCATCTTCAGCTAAAAATACGCGGTGTTGATAGTTTTTAACGGCGTTTTCAACATAGGGGCCGAAAATACCATCAATCGCACCATAATAATATCCCCAATGAAATAAAAGCTGTTGGAGTTCCTTGACGGCTGGACCTGTAGAACCCCGCTTTAAAGTCGGTTTTGCCAGTCCAGATGCTTTAACAACTGCCATATCTGACTCAGAAGTAGCATTGGCGACGATAGACATAGCTTCATTGTTGACAATTTTTTCTTCTGTATACATGATGGAAATCCTCTCTGCATTCGAGTGTTTGCGTTTGATATTTCAGGTATAACCAGTGTTTTTAGTAGCTTCACAGTCACTTTTTATAGTGAAACTTATGTGCGCTAACGTATTTGAGTGTCACTCATTTGAGTTAAGTAGAAATACTCCATTTGACATCTATTCCTAGCAATAAGGCGCGCACTGCACAACCTACAAAATAGTAGTCTCTAGCGGTTCTGGTGTAGTAGCAGTCAGGTGCGCAGTGCAAGCCCTACAAAATAGTAAGGTGCGCAGTGCGCACCCTACAAAATAGTAAGGTGCGCAGTGCGCATCCTACAAAATAGTAGTCTCTAGCGGTTCTGGTGTAAGTGATGTACAATCTCAAACAATTACCAATGACCGATTACCAATTACCAATTACCAATTACCAATTACCAATTACCAATTACCAAGATGTCACTCACCGAACAAATCCTCTCTCAAGTGCCGGGAGACGCCCTTGGGGGCTTGCGAAAAGTCGATCGACTCTGGCAAAATCTCAAACAAAATACCGCACCCCCACCCGAAGCCGTCAAACACAGCCAAAAACCCCTAGAAACCATCGATTTCGACATAGTTATTAGCGGCGGCACCCTGGGAATCTTAATCGGTACAACCTTAGCCCTGCGAGGCTGGCGGATTGCCTTAATCGAACGCGGCATCCTGCGAGGGCGCGAGCAAGAATGGAACATTTCTCGCAAAGAATTAGACGTTTTCTTAGAATTAAATTTGCTGTCTGACAAAGAGATCGAAACAGCAATTGCCACCGAATACAACCCAGCCCGCATCAGCTTTCCCGACACTCCAGACATCTGGGTGCGCGACGTACTCAACATCGGCATAGACCCAGTTTACCTCCTCGAAACCCTCAAACAGCGATTCCTCGAAGCAGGAGGCAAACTGTTTGAAAATGCACCATTTCAAACAGCAACAATTCACCCAGACGGAGTAGCAGTAGCACTTGCAAATACGGATGCGCAAGCACCACCTACAATATTTAAAACTAGATTGTTACTAGATGCAATGGGACATTTTTCTCCAATTGTCCGGCAAGCCAGACAAGGGAAAAAACCCGACGCCGTATGTTTAGTAGTCGGCAGTTGCGCCACGGGATTTCCCAACAACGAGACAGGCGATTTATTTGCATCTTTTACCCCAATGCAAAATCAGTGCCAGTATTTTTGGGAAGCATTTCCAGCTAGAGACGGGCGCACGACTTACTTATTTACCTACATAGATGCTGATGCAGAAAGATTCAGTTTAGAAACATTTTTTGAAGAGTATTTGCGACTGCTACCGCAATATCAAAACATCGAACTCGAACAATTAAAATTTCAAAGAGCCCTTTACGGATTCTTCCCCTGCTACCGTCAAAGTCCCCTAAAAACGCCTTGGAATCGGATTCTGCCAGTTGGAGACAGTAGCGGCAGCCAATCGCCCCTCAGCTTCGGAGGTTTCGGGGCTATGGTACGCCACCTCAAACGCTTGACTTTGGGAATTCACGAGGCGCTAACTAGCGACAGTCTCGACAAGAATTCTCTGGCACTTTTGCAGCCCTACCAACCTAATTTATCAATTACTTGGTTGTTTCAGCGATCGATGAGTGCGGGAATAAATCAAAAAATAGATGCTAACCAAATCAATCAACTTTTGGCGAGTGTATTTCAGGTAATGGAAGATTTGGGAGAACCGGTACTCAAACCATTTCTTCAGGATATAGTGCTGTTTCCGGCTTTATCAAAAACTTTGTTTAAAACGGCAATTAATCACCCTGGTATTGTTTTTAAAATTATCCCGCAGGTGGGAATCGGTAATTTATTAGATTGGATGGTTCATTATCTTAATTTGGGAATTTATACGGGATTGCAGCCTGTGGGAAAGGCAATTGAACCGCAGATAAAAAAATTATCGTCCCAGCAACAATACTATTTGCATCGGTTAATTGAAGCCTGGAAATATGGTGCGGGAAAAGATTATGACTGATTTTAGATTTTAGATTTTAGGTTGAAAGATTGGGAGATTGAAAGATTTAAGGATTGAAGGATTGAAAGATTGAAGGATTGATGAGTAATGCCAAATCCGGGTTTCCTATCCTTTTTATTGTCATTGCGAGCGAAGCGAAGCAATCGCAAATTCCCTGACTTCAAACGAAGGATTTATAAAGGGGATTGCTAATTCGGAGCTGGGATAACTAAAATCTAAAATCTAAAATTGAGTGCGTTGCGCACCCTGCGTATCAAGCTCGATCTAAGTAGGTAGGCGCAAATAAACAAAACTGTGTAACAAAGTATTAAGCGCCAGGAAACGCAAGGGAATTGCTTCGCTTCACTTCGTTACGCTCGCAATGACATAATTATAAATTTTCGCACCGACTTACTTAATCTAGTAAAATAGCATCATTCAAAGTTCGATCGACACCGATCGCTCTGTTTGCACTCAATGCGTCGAGTTCGATCGGTCATAATAGTTGTTAAATCCGGCCTTCCCGTCACAGCCAGCCGCCAGTCTGCCCAAATTTCGTACAGCCAATTTGCCACCGCCCCAACAACCGGCAATTTAGTTACGGCATAAATCCATCCCATACCTAAAATCTCATAAGTGCGGCGAAAAACTTCCACATTTTTGATAACCGTACCGTCAGCAAGTACCGCGTGAATTCTGCCCATCGCCGTTTGATAGTCTATCCCGCCGTGGGATTCGGGGTTGTAGCGATCGTCCGCAATATCAACAAATTTTACCAAACCTCTGCCCGCATCGCGTTTTTGCAAGAAATTGACTTCGCGCACGCACAGCGGACACTCACCGTCGTACAGCAATTCGATTTGCCAAGAAGGCTTAACTTCAACAGATTCAGGAAACTCAGTTGTTGGAGACACAGACATAAGCAACGATCGATCGACTTATGAGAAAAACAAACTCGCCTTAATATTTTACAATTATTTTACAATATTTAATACTGGCAGAGCAACTAGGAAACAAAAAGCACCAACGCTAGCTATGAGTAGCCTCTAAAATCTCAAACCCACCGATATCTTCATGTTTTAGCTTGGGGAGGGTTTCACAATTATAAGTCGATCGACTCACATTTATTCATGCAGGCAGGTTTGCGCTAATTTCCTGCGAGCCTAATATAATAGATATCTCCAACAAAACCAGTTGCAGGAAACTAAATTATATGTCCAATGCCATCATGGTAATCTTTCCCTATCGGGAACAACACACCTGGGTTTTTGACGACGAAAAAGCGGGACTGGTGCGAGAACCATTCGTTCAGGGAGTCCCCGCAATGATTGACGCCCTTGTCGCACATATTCCAGACGCTGCAACAGGTTTTCGACTGTTATTTTCAGCAACTCCGTTTCCCGGATATCAAGCAGAAATGGTGTGGTTCAAAGAAGAATACGGCGGCAACTGGTATCGATGGGAAGCGAAAAATATGGAAGGCTGGCTGTGTCCCGCTATGTTCAAATATTTTACCTCAGCACCGCGCAAATTTTATTGCAAAGCAGAACAAATTTAAACAGCAAATGTAAGCCAATGAAAAACCTATCTATTTTTAAAAGCAAATTTTTTAAACCAGTCGATCGCGCTCCTAGAAAAACATCCCAAATTGCCCTATATATGTTAGGGTTGTTTTTGCTATTTGTGACAGCAGCTATCTCAGCAGCGATCGGGGCAATTACTGCACTGCTAGCACCTGTAGAACCGCAAATTATTAGCAAAGTTCTAGACGTTACGGGGCTAGATTATCAATCCCCAACTTCATCTGGATACCGCCTGTCGAGACCAGTTAATATTTTGATAATGGGAGTCGATCGCGTGCCAGAAACGGTGGATAATTCCCGTAAAATATTTAACGGACGCAGCGATACAATATTATTAGTGCGATTCGACCCGCGAGAACAATCCGTAAGTTTGCTGTCTGTGCCGCGAGATACTAAAGTAAAAATTCCCGGAGTTGCTTTCAGCAAAATTGGTGAAGCTAATGCTAGGGGAGGAGCGGCTTTAACCGCTCGACTGACAAGCAGTATGCTGAACAATATTACCATCGATCGATACGTGCGAGTTAACACCGGTGCGTTTCGGGAATTAGTCGATTTGTTGGGAGGAGTCGAGGTATTTGTTCCGCGCAAAATGTCTTATATAGATAAGGCTCAAAATTTAAAAATTAACTTAGCACCGGGATGGCAAACTCTCAACGGAGAACAAGCAGAACAATTTTCGCGATTTCGCAACGACAGTTTGGGAGATCCTGCCAGAATCGGACGCCAGCAAACTTTAATTCAAGCTATTTACAACCGCCTTACCAGCCAGTCAATATTGGTGCGAATTCCGCAAATTATCGGCTTAATGCAAAAATATGTCGATACAGATATGAATTTTGAGGAGATGCTAACCCTGGCAAATTTTGGCTTGCAATTAGAGCGAGACAATTTTAGTATGGTAATGCTGCCGGGTCGATCGAGCTCGGGAGAAGGAGACTTAAGAAGTTATTGGATTGTCGATGATGCTGCGCGCGATCGTATTATGACAGAATACTTCAAGCAAGATTTGCCGGATTTCGTACCAGAGCGATCGCGCAATACCAGCGAGTTAGTTTTACCCACTCAACTCAAAATAGCGGTTCAAAATGCTTCTAGCAATCCCAAAGCTGCTAAAAATGTAGCTGAATTCCTCACAAAAAAAGGGTTTGATAATATATCAGTAGCTAAAGATTGGCCTGACAAGCAGCGTCAAAGTCAAATTATCGTGCAGCAAGGTGATTTAGACGGAGCCAACAGTCTGCAAAAAGTATTGGCAGGTGGTAAGATTGAGTCAGCTTCGATCGGGGAAATCGATTCCGATCTGACACTTCGCGTCGGAGAAGATTTGAGCAAGCGATTTAAGTAGTTGAGAGTTGAGAGTTGAGAGTTGTAGTGCGAGCGTCCCCGCTCGCGATCGATTGAGAGTTGTAGTGCGAGCGTCCCCGCTCGCGATCGATTGAGAGTTGAGAGTTGAGAGTTGAGCGAATTTATCTGCGTTTATCTGTGTTTATCTGCCTTTATCTGCGGTTGCAAGTCGATCGTCGATCGTTGACAACAAAATTGACAGCAAACAAATAGACAATTGACAGTGAACAGTTGACAATGAAAAAAATCTTCCGAATTGTATTGAGTTTAATAGTCAGCTTAATTTTGGCTTGTGGGTGGGTAATGTTGAGTGCGTCTCCTGCATTTGCACTGCCTAAAACCAATACGAATTACACCAATATCAACTTGTCAAATCGCGATTTTTCTAACGCCGATTTAGCAGGCGGAACCTTTGTCGCTGCCGAAATGCGAGAGACGAATTTTCAAGGTGCAAATTTAAGTAATGCAATTTTAACCAAGGGAGTTTTGTTGAAGGCCAACTTATCAGGCGCAAATCTTACCGGTGCCTTGGTCGATCGAGTTACATTTGACGGCGCTAATTTAACTAATGCCAATTTTTCTGAGGCTATTTTAACTCGAACTCGGTTTTTTGATGCTGCAATTTCCGGTGCTGATTTTACTGACGCAATTATCGATCCATATCAACTCACTCTGTTGTGCAAAACAGCAGATGGTGTCAATCCAGTTACGGGAGTTGCTACGCGAGAAAGTTTGGGATGCAATTAAATATACTGTCAAATGTCAACTCAAAACTCTTGGAGCGGACACGGGGGCACCGTTCCTAATCCCGAACAACTCAAAATTCAAAACTCCCAAACAACTACCAAGGACTCCCAATCATCACAAAAGCAGACCAATAATAAGGATGCACAAATTTAGTATCTCCCGAGTTGCGTAACGACTCCGGTAACTGTACGACATCACCTCGATTCGTACCCCGCAATCTGCCGCCTTCAAAACGCACTTCTCCCCGCAACATCGCAATTTGTGCTTGTCGCAAAGCAGCAGATTTAATCCGCGCACTCTTCAACCGATCGTAAAATTCGCTCATCAATCCCAAAGTACCCTCATCAGAAACATACCACAAACTTGCCACAGCAGTTTGCACGCCAGATTGTACCGCCAATCCCCCAAAACCTAACTCCGCATCTTTGTCACCTACCGCAGTGCGACAGGCACTTAAAACTAACAGATTCACCACAGGATTGTGCAATCTTAACTTGCGCAATTCATCTAATTTCAAACGGCTGTCCCAGAATTGAATAAAAGAATTATTGGCCGCCCCCGGACGAAATTCGCCGTGAGTAGCTAAGTGAACGATACCAAAAGGCTGATTTTGATGTTCTCGCTTCAAATTCTCTACAGTAAATTGCTCGTTCAAGAAACTAACTCCCGGCCAAATTCGGGAAATAGATTCTATTTCAGCAGGTACCGCAGGCAAAGGATTCAAGTCGGCAAATTGCGATGCACCCATTGCTAAAACCCTAACATTCCTGATATCGACGTATTTAGTATCAGTTAAAGCTAAGCTGGGCATGAGATTGACGTTGTAATTTTCAATCAAAAATTGCTGTCCGTCATGCAAAGCAGCAAAGGGAAATCCCCGCAAACCAGAGTCTACGATGAAAGAAATCGTATCAATTTTTTGCTCTTTTAAAGTTGGTTCTAAAGGAGCGATCGTCCACTGATAAATTTGTTTGGCAAATGGCAGGTAGCTGGTAGTTCCTCGGGCTGTGGGTTTGGTAAGTTCCTCCCTGAATCGAGTTACAACTTTCATTAATTCTGTTCTATTTGCTTCGGGGATGCTTTTGTGAACGATCCGAGAATTAGTTACAGCTTGTACGATTTCTTGTCTGTTTGATTCCGGCACTCTGTAACTTAACGATCGCCCTGAAGGTGTCACTAAAACTAAATCTAATTGTTCCGCCCGCGAAAAGATGTAAATTAAAGCGGGTCTAGTGCCAGTTGATTCTGCTATGTCTGCTAATTTGCTTTGAAGTTTGTCTGGGGAATTCAAATCGCTGCTGGCAATTCCATCGAAATTGCTCTCGAAATATTGCTGGTATTCTTGACTGAAAGATTTTTCTATTAAAGTTACAGCTTCTGGTATTTTTCCCGCATCAATATTTTGGGAGATGTCGGTGCGAAATACTGGCTGAAAAATTGGTTCTCCGGCTGCTGAATTAATGAAGTTTCCGATCGATCTAGGAGATTGAATTCTTTCTTGCTCGGTTCTTTCTGCTGGTTTTCCCAGATCTTGAGATATTCTATTTTGGTTTTGACTTTGTTCTGGTGTCAAGGGTCGATCGGGCTCTGGAAATAGCGATGGTACTCTAGATGGTGCATCTGGAGGAGTTACTCCATCTGGAGGAGTTGGCGGAGTTGGTGGAGTTACTCCATCTGGAGGAGTCGGTGGAGTTGGTGGAGTTGGCGGAGTTGGTGGAGTCGGTGGAGTCGGTGGAGTCGGTGGAGTCGGTGGAGTCGGTGGAGTCGGTGGAGTTGGTGGAGTCGGTGGAGTTGGCGGAGTTGGCGGAGTTGGTGGAGTTGGCGGAGTTGGTGGAGTTGGCGGAGTTGGTGGAGTTGGCGGCGTCGGTGTTGGTGGCGTCGGAGGTGTCGGCGTCGGTGTTGGTGGGGTTGGTGGAGGCGGCACAATATCGATCGTACCAGCAGCAATTCTCGCAGCAGTACCGTTAACTCTGGCATCTCCTTCGATAAAAGGAATCTGCGGATTTCTATTACCGCCGCCGTGACGAATTGAAATCGATCCGGGCTGGTTTCCGCCAACAGTTGAAAGACTAACTCTCGTGCCGCTTGGGTTAATAAAAGTATCAGTTACGCGAATTAAATTGGGAGTTGTAATTGCAATATTACCACCAGGCGCATTTACTGATAAAACCACAATATCATTTTGAGCGTTAATGCTGACTGTCGGAGGGCGATCGACCCTACCGGAAGTAACATTAATTTGCCCGATGTCGCTCGCATTTCCTGCTAAAATATTTACAACTTCCACAGCAGTGATATTGCCAGAGGAGACAGTTCCCCTACCGCTAGCAACATCAGCAGAAACTCCCCGTACATTCTCTACAGTCACGTCTAACGGCGCTCTTAAAGTCACATTTCCTGTTGTAGCGTCGGTATTGCCGATCGCGATTATTCCCGCATTGCTATTGGCATTAACTCCAACTCCCCGCAAATCTCCTGCAATTACATTTCCCAAAGCCGTTAAATTGACAGTATTTTCTGTTGCTGTTACTCTACCCAACTCGACACTTCCCGCCGTGCTGTTGACATTAATGCTGCTGCCCTGCAAATCTCTTGAATTGACATTATCAGCCGCTATAATATTAATATTGTCTGATGCTAATGTATTGCCTGCGATCGCGATATTTCCCCGATCGCTATTGACATCGACTCCTAAACCCTGCACGTTACCCGTTCTTAAGTCGTTAGTCGCTCTCAAAGCAATGTTAGCTACCGGAGCATCGATCGACTCCGCGTTAAGATTATTTTGGGCATCCAAACTAACTACTGGAATCCGATTAGTTGGACTTGCAGCAGGCGAAGTAACAGTAATTTGCTCCGTATCAATTCGTTGACCTGCAGAAATTCTCACATCTCCAGAAGTTGCGATATCCCCCACATTCACATTCCCGTTGCTGCTGCTAGCAGTAACATTATCAGCCCTCAGATTACCTGCATTTAAATCTCCAACAGAATTCAAAGTAATATTTTCAGTTGCCGTATTATCGCGTCCGAGGCCGATTCCCAGACTGCCTGAATTGCTGGTAACATTCACCGCCTCACCCCGCAATTCCCCGGAATTTACGTTACCTCGCGCTACCATGTCGATCGCCCCTAAATTCCCCAGATCGATCGACCCTGTATTTATATTACCTTGCACGGAACTCAAACTAATATTGCCGTTTACTTCACCGCGCAAAATGTCGTTTGTTAAGAGAATATTGCCGATAGCTTCAATGTTAATTCCCGCATCATTGCCAGAACTAAACAATTTGCCGCCAACAGTAACATCCTGTCCGCTGTTGAAACTAATTCTCCCGCCATTAATATCTCCGGTGGTGATATTCCCTGGCGCTGACAAAATTACCCGTCCCCCCGGTACACTAATATTCTCAACATAAATCAAACTGGTAGGAGAAACAGTTAAGGGGAGAAATTGTCCATCACCCAGACTATCATCATCGGGATTAGGGAAGGTTACTAAATTGGGGTTTCCCTCATCATCGATATTTGCCGGAACAATATTGCGATTCGACAGATTTGGCACTCCTGCCCGCAAAATTAAAGCCGGACCGCTTCTTAAAATATCTGTATCTTCACTGACATTTGCTGGCAGCGAAGTATCCGGTCCGGTAATTGTAATTCTTCCAGCAATAATGCTGCCTCTAGCCTCAACTTTTAGCGAAGTTCCCTCATAACCGTCAAAATAAACACTTGATTCTGAGCTGATAATCGGGTCAAATAAACTCACAAAACTTGCTGGCGTTCCCGACAGATTTCGGATCGAAAAATTGCCTCCTGAAATAAAGTGAGCATCCCCAGAGATAATTCCATTGCTAACTAAAGTTAAATCCCCGCCGCTTTGGAATTGCGGGGCAAGAGACAAGCCACCGATCGCATTTTGAGTGAGAATGTCGATCGCGCGATCGGCCCTAATATATAAGTTACCGCCCGCCCGTCCCAAAAACGGATTTTGCGCGCTATCCCGCACGCGCAAAGTATCGATCGCCCTCAAACTTAAATTACCCGTTGTTTGCAACTGAACGCCTGATAATGTAAGAGTTCCAGTCGCCAATATTTCCGCATTTCCTGCGTTTAATTGCGATGTGGGAAAGCCATTGCTAGAAGCGATCGCCGCATCCCCAGCATTCACCTGCAATCCCGACTCCACCAGTCTGACAGTACCGTCAGCAGCTACAGTCACACCAGAGGCGGCACTCATACCAGTACCTGTTAGCAACCCCGGCAAAGCAACAGGATTGAAACTCTGTTGAGAATTGCCTAAATTCCTTCCCGTTGCTACTTCCAAACTCAATAAATTTCCTGTTTGACTGATGCGCAAAAGATTCTCTCCCGGTACAGCAGCCACAGTAATTTGTCCTCCCGGTGCCGACAACTGCCCGGTACTGACAACCGTACCGCCAGACAAACTCAAATTTTGTCCCGAAGTCACAGCTAAATTGGCGGCATTAACAATGCTTCCAGGTCGAGCATTACCAAAATAAAAAGAGTTTGGCGCACCGACTAACGCGCTAAAATTATTCGAGCCAGTTGCATTAAACCAATTTGAACCTAAACCGATATTAGTAGCAGTAGTTGCAGTAAAAGAAGCGGGTACGTTTAAACTTGCATTCTGCCCGAACACGATACCCGCAGGATTAATTAAAAATAGGTTGGAATTGCCGCCAGTAACAGTAATTAAACCGTTAATTAGCGAAGGTTCTGGGCCGACAATCCGAGTTAAGATATTTTGAATAGACGGATTAGTTAAAAAATTAGCAATCTGACCTTCATTCAAACCGAACTGCTGCAAACTGTGAAAAAGATTTGCACCGTCTCCCGACAAACTGCCGCCGCCGATATCGTAGCGGTTGCCACTGCGGTTGACAGCAGTGCCAGTACCGTCAGCAGCAGGTGCGATCGTTTGCGCCCGCGCCACCGACCCAGAAAAAGTATTAAAAATTAACAAAGAAAACGGACAAATAAACAGCCCGAAGTTTTTAATCGTTAAGTTAACCTTTTTCATAGCAGTCAATAAAACTATCTCAGTTACCAAATATTCAGGATGCGTCAACTGTCAACCACCTAAAAATCTCACCTTCCACCTTCAACTGTCCCAGGTCAAACGTCCCAAGTCAACTATCAACTATCAATCGATAGACTATCAACCCTTCGGCAAGCTCTCAACAGTCAATTTTTAACTCTCAACTGCTAACCCTCAACTGTCAATTGTCAACTCTCAACTCTTTACCTTAATTATCGCACTTGCAAACAACAAATTAACTCGTTTATGGCAACTTCCAAAATCAAAAGACTCTACACGGATGGTGCTTGTTCCGGGAATCCTGGACCCGGCGGCTGGGGCACAGTAATTTGCTTTGCCGACGGCAACTGTCACGAACTCGGGGGGAGAGAGTCTCAAACCACCAACAACCGCATGGAAATGCAGGCTGCCGTTGCTGCGCTAGAATTTTTTGCTAATTCCGGTCAAACTGAGCCAGCGATTCTTTACACTGACAGTGAATACCTCAAAAACGGTATCACTAAGTGGATAAAAGGTTGGAAAAACAAAGGCTGGAAAACCTCAACCGGCAAAGATGTCGTCAACCAAGACTTGTGGGAACAGTTAGACAAGCTGAATTCCAGGCAAATTAGCTGGGAACACGTCCGAGGTCACTCCGGCGACTTCTACAACGAACGCTGTGATGAAATTGCCCGCAGTTTTTCCCGCAATTTAATTCCGGCACTCAAACAGGCTGGAAGCTTTGACTGCAAAGGCACTACGCCACCTCAGCCAGTTGCGGAAAATACAATTGTTTTAGAAGAAACGGGCGCAACTGGTAACAAAACGATAAAATCCTATGTCATAACTTCTGACCTTCTCATCTCCGATGCTGCCATGATGGATTCAAATGCCGATACCCTGGAGAACTTGCCCCGCGAGGTGAGGGTTCAGGAACTCCGAAACCTGATCGAAACCTTGCACATAGCCGATGAAGTTGCCACTAAAGGCTACTTGATTACCAGTTCCGAACTGGCTGACTTGATGGATGTAAACGCCAGCGCTGTCACCAGTCGCGGAGACAACTGGGTGTGGCGCAATTGGGTAGTTTCTCGCGTGCGCCGCGAGGGGAATCAAATTCTCTGGCAATTAGAGCGCATTGACCACGTTAGTTCTGCTGATTAGCTTGACAGACCCGAATCCCCACACCCATACGCTTCGCGTTGGTGTGGGACTCCAAGCGTTACTATCAGCTATTAGTTATCAGTTGTCAGTCATTAGTTAATTAATCGCTGATGGCTGATAACTGTTTTAATTGAGAGTTGACAGGATACAGGATGACAATTGACAGTTGACAATTGATGCTAAATCTGGGTTGACGATCGAGTCCGATCGAATGATAACAAAAAGATTTGTTCGTAGTGCGGAATTCAGTCTGCTCCCAGATTCGGACTGAATTCCGCACTACAAACCGCACTACAAACCGCTGCCAAAAGTGCGGCGGCAATCATCTAATAAAGCATGAAATTCTTCCGCAACTTTCCAGGGATTTCTACCTTTAAATACAGCAGCGATCGCGGCTTCATAGGGATTTCTGCCTGTTTTTTTCACTGCCGCGATCGCCTCTCGGTTGGAGAATCCTCTCCCGCTAACTAACCAAGCAGCTAATACTTGTCCTGTCCGTCCGATCCCGCCACCGCAGTGAACTACCACTCGTTCTCTTGCGCTATTTGCTAATGCTAAAAACGGCAAAATTTCCTCGATTAAAGTTGCGCGATCGGCAATTTCAAAGTCGGCAATCGGTGCCCAACAAACTCGATCGCGCCCAAATATTTTTTGATAGGTTCCTACTAAATCTGAGTAGCGTCTTAATTGAATTTCGGGCAGCAAGCAGCAAACTCGATCGATATTTTGTCTCTGCATGAAATCAATCCATTCAGCAATTTCGCGAGTTCTGTATCCGGGTTTTGCCGCACCAAACACAATTAATTCATTCTCTGAAGCAGCAGCAAATTTGTACATATTATGAAGGAAGAAGGAAGAAGGAAGAAGGAAGAAGGAAGAAGGAAGAGAGAAGAAGGTGTTATCCAAAATTTCCAATCTACTCAATCTAAAATCGCAGGCTTGCGCTATAATGCTGGGGATTTAGTGCGGGAGTTAAATTCTCCTGAAAAATCTTCCTTTCCACCACCCACTGTCAACCTGTATGCTGTCAATTTTGTGGTACACCGCTGTAAAATGGTCGATTGAGGTTTGGGACGATCTCGGTGGCGGTGTACCCCACAACCCTCAACTATCAACTATCAACTATCAACTATCAACTATTTAACTTACTGATGGATTTAGACAGACAGATTCAAACACTGATTGAAAAAGCGCCCCGCGACGGTTCGACGCCGCAAATTTTAGAGGCAATTGCCCCGGCGCTTTTGTTGCTGGCACAACAGCTTCAGCACCTAGAATATTTTATCCTGCAAACTGTCGAGCAAAGTTGGGCGGTAACGGTTTTGAGCAATCTCAAACAGCCGGGTTCTGAGAAAACCGTAATTTACGCTTTTCCCAGTCAAAAAGATGCTTCTGGCGTTGCTGTTGGGGGCGATCGGGCTGTGCCGGTGCGTTTGCCCGTAGTTCACATTTTATTTCAAATCTTGGCTCTCGAATCGATCGACAGTATAGTTTTTTTTGAAACTCCCGGCAGTGTGGAAGCCGGCACGGAAGTCAGTCGCGAGCAAGTTCAAAAGTTAATTGGCGCTTACTTGCAACAGTACCGATCGAATCCTAACTCTAATTCTGGCAATCTCCCGCCAGACATAGCATAATGCTGGTAATGGGTAATGGTAATGGGTAATTGGTAATTGGTAATTGGTAATTGGTAATTGGTAAATAAATGTCAATTGTCAACTGTCAATTGTCAACTCTCAACTGTCAACTGTCAACTCTCAACTGTTAACTCTCAACTGTCAACTCTCAACTCAACTAATAAAGCCGACTCAAAACATAATCTGCCAAATCGATCAAAGCCTGACGCGATTCAGAAGCAGGCAGTGCCGCCAAGGATTCTACTGCTTTTTGTGCGTGGTGCGACGCCATTTCTCGCGATCGCTCGATGCCTCTAGAATCGGCAACCAATGCCAAAGCCTGTTCTAAATCTCCTTCCTGGGCAAACTCCCGATCTATGAACACTTCTAAATAAGGCTTTTCTTCCAAAGCAAACAGTACCGGTGCAGTCAAATTTCCGCTTTTGAGATCCGAACCTGCGGGTTTCCCCAAAGTCTCTGTTGAAGCGGTGAAATCCAATATATCATCTACTATTTGGAACGCCAAACCGATGTTGCGACCGTAGCTGTAAAAATTCTCTGCTATTTCCTCAGAAACTTCGCTCAAACAGGCTGCTGCTTTGCTACTGTTGGCAATTAAAGATGCTGTTTTGTAGTAGCTTTTTTCTAAGTATGCTTCGATCGACAAACTGGTATCAAATCCATTTAGTCCCTGTTGGATTTCCCCCTCGGCTAAATCTTTAATCACCTCTGACAGCAGTTTGACTACTTGCAGGTTGTCTAGATTTGCTAAGTGCCAGGAAGATTGAGCGAACAAAAAATCTCCCGCCAATACTGCTACTCGGTTATTGAACCGACTGTGTACCGTCGGCATTCCCCGCCTCAGCTCTGACTCATCCACCACGTCGTCGTGAACTAGACTGGCTGTATGGATCATTTCTGTAATTTCCGCCAGCCGATGGTGTTTTTCACTGATTTTACCCTGCGGCGCGAGCGTCCTGGCAACCAAAAGGACGATCGCGGGCCTCACCCGTTTTCCTTTGGTGCCGAACAAGTGTTCCGCAGCCGCGTACAAAATGGGGTGACGGGCCCCCACTAACTGTTTTAAGTTTTCTGTCAACCGTTGCAGGTCTTCTTCAACAGAGGAAAATAGGAGAGTGCTAGAGATCATGAATGCGCCGACTCGCTCCGTAAGTTAACAAAATTTTACATATTATATCTTTATTCTAACTAAAACATCAGAATTGAACTCTTGTAAATATTGCCGTTATGAACTAGCGATACAGCCTTACGTAGGGGGCCTGCCCCCGTGCGGGCTGTGGCTGGGTGGTAGTTCGCGAGCCTGCGGAGCGATCGGGAAGCAAAATCTACTAAAATGTTGTTTGTCATCTACCTTTGGTTGTAAACTACGTGGGCCAAATCAAAGATGATGGCGTCAGCTTTCAAGCCCTGCACCACCTCAAACAGGTTTCGGCTGCCCCATCACGCTTACCAGTCAGAGACAGGGATAGTAATCGTTGATTTTAATGACAATAAAATAAAGCTAAAAGCCTTACTAACATCTTCAGATTGCGATATCCTAATCATTGAATGTAAAGATCGATTAGCTATGTCAACAGCACGGAAAAGTCAAGTAAAATAAGCGCGATCGATCGCAAAATTTTCCAGACAGAATGAAGACAAATCAAGCAGACACGATCTCCAAACTAATGACTCATAACTGTAGCTTGCTTCCGCGTAGCGGTTGACTAATGACTAATGACTGATAACTACTAACTAATGACTAATGACTAATGACTACTAACTAATGACTACTAACTGAGGATTAATAAATATGATTTTAGGTTTCGATCCTGGCAAAGATAAGTGCGGTATCGCTGTTATGAGTAGAGATAAAAACGTTTCCTACCATGAAGTTGTATCCTCCGAGAGTGCAATTTCGACCATTCAATCCCTGTGCAAACAGTTTCCCATTCAATTGTTAGTGATGGGAGATCAAACTACTTCTAAAAGTTGGAAACAAAAACTTACTCAGAGTTTATCACCTTTCCTAAAAATCGTGCAGGTTGATGAGAGATACAGCAGCTTAGAAGCGAGGGAACGCTACTGGCAAATGTACCCTCCGGCAGGGCTTTCTCGCTTAATTCCCCAGGGAATGCGGACGCCGCCACGACCGGTAGATGATATAGTGGCGATCGTCCTGATCGAACGGTATTTAGATCGATCTGAGTAAAGGCGCTAAATTCAACTAATCTTGTTGAACCATCCACAGCCAAAATTCTAAAATTGTTTACAACAAAAATAATGCAACTATCGATCGTCGCTGGTAAGGTGCGCAGTGCGCACCCTACATTTTACGTTCGATCGAGGGTCGATCGCAACCAATTAACCAAATCGTCTACTTGATTAAAATCGAGTAAAGCTTCTGTTAAACTATCCAGTCGATCGCTAGATAACTGTGAAATTCTCGCTTTAATTGACTCATCTAAAGCCCCCAACTTTCTTTCCAGCAAACGGATCGCAACATTAATTTGACGTTGCAAAGCCTGTTGTAAACCCTGTTGCAAACCCTGTTGCAAACCCTGCTGCACTCCTGTTTCTAAAGCTTCTTCCCTAAACCTTTGTCGATCCTGGAGATAAAATACCTGCCTCTCCAACTCGTCTGATTCCTCCCTGCTGAGGTTCACGCTGTTAGCAATACGAAAAGCTTCTTGAATTGGCGCAGTTGTTTCCAATGAGTCAGGAACCATTTCCAAGTTTGGCGCTTCTTTGAGAAAATAAATCCATTTGTCGGCGAGAGAGTCTAAATCATCAAGAGATTTATTAAATTTTGGTAATTCCACAAAAATCAGCGTCATTGTCGGACAGATATAATCAAAATGCTCTTCTTCTTCTCTAAAAGAAAACCGCGAAATTACTTTGTTTGTGTTTTGAAACAAAATAAAATCTGTAATTGTGAGGGCAATTACCGGGTCTAACTGCAGGTAGCCCTTGCCCCGCGTGAGTTGATTTCCGTAAGCTTTTGCTGCATTGTAGGCTATCCGTTTTTCAAAGGCTTTTACATTCAAAACTTGCATTTCAATAATGACGATCGTCCCGTTATCGAGTGTTGCTTTGACATCTAAATACGACTCTTTCAATCCCAAAACTTCTCCTGCTTGATACGGATCTAGAATTTGCAAATCTTGAATGGTTGGATTTCCTTGATAAATTATGGCATTTAAAAAACTGATGAGAATTGGCTTACTTTCGGCAGAAGCAAAGATTTTTTTAAAGGCAAAGTCAGTCCTCGGATCGATAAATGTCATTATTTTTAGCTCCTATTAATGATATTGAATTTCTGATATTCATAATTATAACAAAATTTAGGTTTGTAGTAAGGACTTCAGTCCTTAGCGGAAAGACTGAAGTCTTTACTACGAACCTGGAAAAACTGAAGTCTTTACTACGAACTTGGAAGGACTGAAGTCTTTACTACGAACTTGGAAGGACTGAAGTCCTTACTACGAACTTGGAAGGACTGAAGTCCTTACTACGAACTTGGAAGGACTGAAGTCCTTACTACGAACCTGGAAGGACTGAAGTCCTGACTGCGAACCTGCGATTAACTAAACCGCAGCCAACTGTTTCTCCTTAACTTCAACTGGCGAAGTCAAAGCTGCTTCTAAATCGGCACAACCCAATTTTTCCTCCAAAATTGCCATCACTTCGCGACCGAAATCATGGGGATTTCGCTGCCAAGCTGCCAAACAAACTTCACCGAAAAATGAACCCAATGGTTCTGGATTCCACAGTAGCTTGCGCGCCGTCCAAGGCATCAAACTCATCGGATCGTAATCCGGTTGCAAGATATCTTTTTTGAAGGCGTATTCTTCTAAAATAGTATGCGGCTGCAACCCGATAAAGAAAATCGCAGGTTCTACTTTATCTGCACCAAAAATTCGCTCTAATTCTCGGTGGTAAGCAATAGTTTGCCGGATGGTTTCAAAGGTTTCATCAATGACGTTAAACGAGTAATTCACGGAAACTATATCGTTGAAACCCGCAGCTTTTAAATCGCGGCAATTTTCCAAAACTACTCGCAAGTTGTAGCCCATCCGCATTTTGCGCACCAATTCCTGCGAACCGCTGGTAATGCCGATTTCAAAGTAATTCATTCCGGTTTTTACCATCAAATCGCACAATTCTGGCGTCAGATTGTCGGCGCGGATGTAAGCGGCCCAATGGATGTCATCCATGCCGGCATCGATGATTTTTTGCAGCAATTCAACGGCGTCGTCGATGAATTTGCGGGCGGGAATAAATTGCGCATCGGTAAACCAAAAATTGCGAATACCTCGATCGTACAATTGCCGAATTTCTTTGACGACTTCATCCGCCGGATTGATCCGCACTTGCTTGCCTTCAATTACTGTATAAATGCAGTAACAGCAGTTGTGGGGACAGCCGCGCTTGGTTTGCACTCCGATATAGAAATCTCGATCCTGTAAATAGTATGAGAATTCCGGCCAAATGCTCTCGATGTACTCATAATTACAAGCAGTTTTCTCGATCGCGACTGGTTTTTCATGAATCAGCTTCGCGCGCGGCACAGTTTCTCCTACCACGTAACACCTTTCCTGACTCAAATCCTCGCCCCTAAGCAGCTTCTCCAGTAGGGCCTCTCCTTCGCCCACCGAAACTACAGTCCCGGCTGGCAAACTGCGCCCCAATTGTTCGTAAAACACGCTCACAGCACCTCCGCCCACCACCGCCCTAGCTTCGGGATGGTATTTCCGAGCTCGCTGCAATCCGCGCTTAATCAATCCTAAATTGCGCCAGAGTTCGGTGTAGTAGGATGCAGCCAAACGCAGCCCGCCCAATGCACCCCGCATTTTGATTAAGGGATTTTTGGCGTAGTAAAACTCGAAGGCATTTTGCAGCGGATTCCCGCCCCTACCGCCTACGGGTGCATAAATCTGAATGTCCCGCCAAGAGAAAACCAGTAGTGTGGGTTTAAATTCGTCGATGCTGGCATCTAAGGACTTTGCGTAGTCTAAGGGGGGTACCGCACCCAAATCGAAAATCCGCTGTTCGACATCGGGAAACAGCTTGTGTACGAAATCCGAAAGGTACACCACTCCGATGGGGAAAATCGGATTGCAGGGGAGGCGAACGTACAGAACTCGATTTTCCATAATTTGCTATATCCTAAACAGCAGCTTTTTCATCTATTTTAATATTCTTTTTATATATCTTTACAGTCTCTCTAATTTTTGCAACTTAATTATTAAATCTTTTTAAGTTTTTCTAAGCTAGACAAAGCTGAGGGTGTTGGCGTCCGCAAGCGATCGAAGGCGAAAACGGCTGATTTACCAATTAAAACAGTTATTTTTGCTTGAAGTATGCCAGAATAGCTCAAAATTAGCTATTTTTATGCTAAAAAGGTCCGATCGTACCGGACTGTGCTATGGGGTTGGTAGTCGGCTTTACAGCAAGCGGGGATCGCATAGTGTTAGCTTGAGAATATAACCAAAACTTTTAGATAAGGCTCCTCAGCAGTTATGGCTCAAATTCTTGACCCAGTTCCTTCTTCAGACACCCACAACAAGATTGTGTGCTGCTACGTCAATGCCACCAATCAGATTCAGATTGCTCGCATCGCCAACATCCCTAACTGGTATTTCGAGCGCGTGGTGTTTCCAGGACAGCGCTTGGTGTTTGAAGCGATGTCAGCAGCCGTGCTAGAAATTCATACCGGCATGATGGCTAGTGCAATTTTGTCTGATAAAATTCCTTGCGATCGCTTGCAGATTAGCGAAGGTTCCTCTTC
>JBOFTL010001049.1:0-12995 GCA_051652045.1 Microcoleus sp.
TCCTCAAGCCTCCGAATTTATCCGTAGGGTCAATCCAAAATCTAAAATCTAAAATCTAAAATCGAAAATCCAAAATCTAAAATCTAAAATCCAAAATCTAAAATCTAAAATCCAAAATCTAAAATCTAAAATCTAAAATCTAAAATCTAAAATCCAAAATCTAAAATCTAAAATCTAAAATCTAAAATCGAACGACCTATGCCGCGCTGGTTCAATTCGGGATATAATAGATTTTTGCCGATCGAGTCTAACTATCAGGAATTGTTTCTAATGAATTATCTTATTGCCGTACTGTCCGATCGAATTGCCGCCGAATCTGCCTACTGCGCCTTAGAAAAAGAAGGCTTGCCGATGAAGCAAGTCAGCATTTTGGGTCGCGGCTACAAAACTGCCGATGAATTCGGCTTGATCGACCCCACTCAAGAAGCCAAAAAACAAGCTAAACTCATGGCTTTTTGGCTTGTCCCCTTCGGCTTTTTTGCTGGCTCTACTTTCAGTTTGATTACCGATCTAAAAACTTTTGCTTTTGCTGGCGAAATTGGCAATCATTTGATTGGAGGTTTGCTGGGCGCGATTTCCGGTGCGATGGGCAGTGTTGTGGTTGGAGGATCTGGGGGAATGGCTTTTGGCAGCGGTGATGCTTTGCCTTACCGCAACCGTTTGGAGGCTGGTAAATATTTGGTTGCTGTTAAAGGTTCTGAGGATTTGACTAAGCAAGCTGCTAGTATTTTGCAGCAGTTTAAACCGGAAAATATTCAGGGTTATACACAGACTTAGTTAGGGCTTGCTGAATAATCGAGATCCCGCAAAGAACAGGTGCGATCGATATCCTCTGGCTCAATTTAATATAACTGGAGTTTAGACTAAACAGCTATTAAATCGCGATCGTTACCACACTCACCAACGTCAACATTGACCCAGGCTCTAAAACGACTGATGTTGCTGTTGTCAAGGATGCCCTAACGGGCAATTTATTAGTTGGTGGGAATTCCCCTCCCGCTAACCCGCTTCGGGTATAACGGGAGTCCCCTTGCCACATTCAAGATGGAAGAGATCGTAAAAATAATGTTGGGTTTCGTTCCTCAACCCAACCTACGCGATATACGCGATCGATTTTTTTATTTCCCTTCCAAACGCTGCCGCCATTTGCTGCTAATAATATCTATTATTGTTACTACAACTAACAAAACTAACATCATAGTTGTAGCTTTGTTGTATTCAAAACTTCTGATATAATTAACTAATTCAAATCCGATACCGCCGGCACCGACGACTCCCAAAACTGAAGCAGCACGGATGTTGTATTCAAACATCCACAGTGTATAACCTAATGCTAGGGGCAATACTTGCGGGAAAATTCCGTATTGCGCGACTTGCAACCAAGATGCACCCGTTACTTGCAAAGATTCGATCGAACGCTTTTCTACTGATTCAATCGCCTCTTGGTAAAATTTAGCAAGGTAGCCGATCGTGTAAATTGCCAGGGCTAGAGTTCCCGCCGGCGCGCCTAAACCTGTAGCTGCTACAAATATCAATCCCAACACGATTGAAGGAACTGAACGCACTGCATTTTGCAGTAAATTAGCCAGCCACTGCAACCATTGCGGTGCGATGTTGTGGGCGCTGCAAATTGCGATCGGCACTGAAAAAATTGCTCCTAAAGTTGTTCCCCACAGTGACATTTGTACTGTTTCAATTAAAGCCTTAATTGCTACGTCAATAATTTCGAGATTTGGCGGCCAGAGTCGTGAAATAAAGTCGGTCATGTAAGGCCAACTTCCAGCAAGAGTTGCTGCGTCTATTTCCAAACCGCGCAGCGCCCAACCGTAAACTAAAATTAATGTTGCTGCAATTCCCAAATTGCGCAGCCAGCCGTAGTTTTTCCAGAATTTAGTCATTTTTCGATCGAGAGTAATTTTTTTACCGAAGAGGGCGCAGAGAAAAGAGGAAGAAGAATTTACTATCTAATTTTTAGGGTATTTTCTACTATTTTGGGATGATTTAATTTGCTAAATTTATCGGCTAAGTTGTGGCAGTTGCCATCGTAGGCTATCTGACCCGCATCAAGGACGATCGCCCTTTCGGGATAGGTACTTGCCATTCCTAAATCGTGCAATACTGTTACTACTGTCATTCCTCGATCGCGGTGCAATCGGGCGAGGATTTCCATTACTTGTTGGGCGGCGATGACATCTAATCCGGTGGTTGGTTCGTCGGCTAACAAGATTTTAGGGGATTGAATGAGGGCGCGGGCGATCGCAACTTTTTGCTGCTGTCCGCCACTGAGTTTTCCGGTTGTTTGATATGCTAGTTCGCCGAGTCCGAAGTTATCTAGTAATTCTAAGGCTCGATCGCGCTGTTTTTTGGGAAAACCCCACAAAGTTTGCCACGTGCTTAAACTGCCCAAACAGCCACACAGTACATTATCGATCGCTGGTAGCTGTTTTACTAATCCGCCTCCTTGAAAAATCATGCCGACATCGTGCCGAATTCGGGCGATCGTTCGGGAATTCACTATCGTATCGTTGATGCGGATTTCTCCTTTTTTGCAGGGAACTAATCCGACAAAAGAGCGCAAAAATGTAGATTTTCCCGCACCGTTTAAACCCAACAGCGCTACGAACTCTCCTTGTTTAATCGTGCAATCAATTTTGTTTAAAATCGGGCGATTTAAGGATGGCGAATAAGCTGTTTCTAAATTACTGCATTCTATAGTCATGGCGGATAATCATTAATATTTGGCATGGAAATTTATTTAATGCACCCGATCGCTGGTGGAAAATTTATAATTGCGTTAAGAACAGTTGATAGTTGACGGCAGTCAACATTAAGTTTTTGGAATAGTCCTGGACGCACAGGTGGTAATACCATTTCTTCAAAATATTGCAACACTAGCCTGCGTCCATGTCATTTAATTCTCAGAACAACATTGTAGCAAACTTTTAGATAACTGGTATCAGAAACCGGGTTTCTTTGTAGATTTTTCATTGATAATCGAAGATTTTTCAAAGAAACCGGGTTTCGTTGCATCAGTCCTATAGAGCTCGATCGGGCGCGCTGGTTGCGGGTGAAGCGAAGGGTAAATCCCCATCAGAAAAATTGGACTCTCTGCTGTCAACTATCAACTGTTTAAGGTTCGAGTTTAGCGCGCTGCAAAGATACGCGCAAGGTTGCTAAATGGCGGGCGTGATCGACTTTTACTAAGCGCTGGGAGTTGTACAAACTGCGGAACAATTGATTGTTTGCCGGTTCGTTCATTTTCATGAAGGCATTAATTAATCTTTCCCGCATCGGTGCAGGAACGCGATCGTCAATTACAATTCCGTGGGCGGGAACTCCCGGTACTTTTTGCAAAACTCGCAATCTTTTGCCTTCTTCTACTGTTATCCAAGGCGGCAGCAAAGCGTATTCCGATACTGCTGCAACTTCTGATTGACCTCTCAAAACCGCTTGCAAAGCACTGGTGTAACCGTCGCCATAGAATACGTTTCCGAAGAAACTGTCCAGTCTATCCGGTCCCGAAACCAATCCCGTACCTACCAATTCTCCAACTGGGAAAATAAATCCCGAACCCGAAGTTCTGGAAGCAAAAGCCATCTTTTTACCCCGCAGTTGTTCGAGGGTTTGTTTTGCCGAACCTTTCGGGCGCAGGGGGCTGTCTTGACGCACTACAAATACTGAATCATAGGTGTTACCACCAGAATAATCGCTGCGGACTTCTGCTAAATACATCCGCGCCTTAGCTAACTGTTCGGCTTTTAAAGCGCCACGGCCTCCCACAAATGCCACATCTGCTCTGTCCGCTCTCATGGCTTCAATAGCTGCTGTTTCGTCACCGATGGTGGCTTCGACAGGCATTCCGATTTCTTTGCTAAGTATTTGCGCTACTTTATTCGCTTTATTTTGCAAATCAGTAACATCTTTACGGTTAGCAAAGACGACTCTAATGCGATTTATTGGAGCTTGGGCTCTCACATCTCGATCGACCTTGGGCTGTTGTTGGACGATCGCCCGCTGTCCGATTCCCACTGCGTTAGCAGCCAAACCCCCTAGCAGCAAGCATCCGGCGCTAAAACCTGCTAGCACTTTTAATCTGACTTTCATTAATCGCTCTCCTATGTCAGTACAAAGGCAACTTTACTTTTTGATAACAAGTTGCAATAAGCTTGATTTAAGTTTAAAGCCTTTTTAACAATAGAACGCAACAGCTAATGATAATTATTTTTAATAAACTCGATAACAATAACTTATGACGATCGAGTGAATGCTGTACGCCCCACATATTGTGGTAAGGTGCGCAGTGCGCCCCCTACAAAGAAAAAAAATGGCCCAAAATATTTTGCCGGTCAGTTTCTCTGATGTGGAAGCGGCGGCAAAGCGCTTGCAGGGCAAGGCTTTCAAGACGCCGATGCTGACTTCAGAAACTTTCAACAAACGGACAAGTGCTCGAGTATTTTTCAAGTGCGAAAACTTTCAACGGACGGGTTCGTTTAAATTTCGAGGCGCTTGCAATGCTTTGATGCAGCTATCAGCAGCCGAAAAACAGCGGGGAGTTTTGACTTTTTCTTCAGGAAATCACGCGCAGGCGATCGCCCTTGCGGGAAAGTTGCTGGGAATTACTGCTACTGTAGTGATGCCTGCAGATGCGCCGCAAGTTAAGCAGGAGGCAACTCGCGACTACGGTGCTGAAATTATTTTGTACGATCGATGTGAAGTTGTTCGCGAAGAGTTCACCGCTCGAATTGCCCAGGAAAGAAACTTGACAATCGTACCTCCCTATGATGACGCGCGGGTAATTGCGGGACAGGGTACGGTGGCATTGGAATTAATCGCAGAAATTGGCGAGTTAGATTTATTGTTAGTTTGCTGCGGCGGTGGAGGTTTGCTGTCAGGATGCGCGATCGCAGCTAAAACTTTGTCTCCCAATTGTAAAGTAATTGGAGTCGAACCGGAACAAGCCGATGATGCAGCGCGATCGTTCCGCACAAAGACGCTGCAAACTGTTAGCAATCCCGATACAATTGCTGATGGCGCGCGCACGCCTTATTTGGGTAAATTAACTTTTCCTTTGGTGCTGCATTATGCGGATGATATCGTCACAGTTTCGGAAGATGCAATTCGCCAAACCATGTTTTTTATGTGGGAACGCATGAAGATAATTGTTGAGCCAACTGGAGCTTTGGCTGCTGCTGCTTTGCTGTCGGGTGTGGTGCAGGCAGAAAATGCTCGAATTGGTGTAATTGTTAGTGGGGGGAACGTGTCGATTTTAGATTTTAGATTTTAGATTTTAGATTGAAGAATTGGTAATTGGTAATCGGTAATTGGTAATTGGTAGTTGGGAATTACAACTGTCAACTCTCAACTATCAATCGATCGCGAGCTCCCGACGCTCGCACTACAACTATCAATCGATCGCGAGCGGGGACGCTCGCACTACAACTATCAATCGATCGCGAGCGGGGACGCTCGCACTACAACGATCGACTATCAACTCTCAACTCTCAACTACTTTCTGATAAAATGCTGCCACAGTAAACTTTAAGAGTACAACACCATGCCAGCGGAAACAAACTCAGCGCCTGCATCTACCACAGGTGCAGATGCGATCGATGTCGCGATCGCGGCAGGAATCGATTTTGACGGCACTCCAATTCCCAAGGCTAAATTAGACCTTTACCAGCAAGTTATGGGCTTGGAAGCGGGGAGACAGCGCAGTGGAGTATCGAATACCATGCGATCGCGCATTGTCCGCATCGGGGCCAAACACATCGCTCAAAACGATCTCGATAAAATGCTTCTCGATGCAGGCTTTGCACCGCTGAAAGAAAAGGAGATTGCTTTTTATTACAGCAGTAAGTAACAATTATTTACCAAAAAACTGGGTTTAAAGCCCCGTCCTTTTAGGGCGGGGAGTGTCGCCTACGTTAAGCAGGAGGCTGTTGAAACCTCACATCTCAAATCGCCTTGTTCTCAAGCCGATTGCGATTCATCTGCAGGCGATACCGGCACAGTAGTTACCGCAGGTACAGCAGCGGAACGTCCTGATTGTTGTTCCCGAATTCTCTCTAAATTTCCTGCAGGAATTGCAGCAATCAACTGTCGCGTGTAAGCTTGCTGCGGCTGTCTGTAGATGCGTTCCACCGTCCCCATTTCCTCAATTTTACCTTTGTTCATGACGATCGCCCGATCGCTCATAAATTTGACTACACTCAAATCGTGAGAAATAAAAATATAAGTCAATCCGAACTCATTTTGCAACTCTTTCAGCAAGTTTAAAACTTGCGCTTGTACCGAAACATCCAAAGCCGAAACCGACTCATCGCAAATAATAAATTTCGGATTCAAAGCCAAAGCCCTAGCAATACAAATGCGCTGCCGCTGACCGCCGGAAAACTCGTGAGGGTAGCGCTGCATAAAATTAGGATTCAAACCCACTCTATCTAATAAATAAGCCGCGCGATCGACCTGTTCTTTTTGACTCTTACCAAACCCGTGAATCAGCATCGGTTCCATCACCGCCGCCCCTACACTCATGCGCGGGTCGAGAGAACTAAACGGGTCTTGAAAAATAATTTGCAGATCCCGCCGCAACCACCGCAACTTGCGCGCGTACTGTTTTTGCAATCGGTAATTAGCCAGCCACCCTCTCGAATTGCCCTGTGGCGGAGGGGTAATTTCTTGACCTTCAAAAAACACTTTGCCACTGCGAATCGGAATTAATTGCAGCAGCGCCCTAGCTAATGTAGATTTGCCGCATCCCGACTCACCAACTAAACCTAAAGTTTCGCCCGGATAAACTTCAAAAGAAATATCATTTACCGCCATAAACCAGCGTTTATTTTCTCCAAACATTCCCGACACCGGAAAACCTACCCGTAAATTATTCACAGCTAGCAAAGGACCGGAAATATGCGGTAATCTTGGCGACTTGCCCCCAGTAAAAGCTGGATTTCCCCCACTGCTGTCCGCCTCTAAATCGAGATTTTTTTCAATAATTACTAATTCGCCACTGGCATTTTCTGTAACTTCCATAAAATCGGCAACTGTCGGCAAGCGGCGCAGTTGTCGGTCGAGATTCGGGCGGCAAGCTAGTAAACCTTTAGTATAGGGATGTTGGGGATTGCTAAAAATTTGCTCTACCGAAGTCCATTCAACAATTTTGCCTCGGTACATTACTGCCACAGCATCAGCAATTTCCGCTATCACCCCTAAATCGTGGGTAATAAAAATCATTGCCATGTTTCTCGAATCCCGCAACTCCCGCAGTAGGGATAAAATAGTTGCTTGAACGGTAACGTCTAAAGCCGTGGTCGGTTCGTCGGCAATTAATAAAGTTGGATTGCAAGAAATTGCCATTGCAATCGTCACCCGCTGGATTTGGCCTCCTGAAAGTTGGTGCGGGTATCGATCGAGCATAGCCTGTTTTTGCTCGTTGACCAACCGTCTCAAATCTTCCTCATCGCCCTCCCCAAATTCATCTTTAACAGAATCGGTTCGAGAGGGCCGTCCCGCCAAACACCGCTGTTTGAGTTCTTCGTCACCGGGTAGCAACTTTACTTCTTGCAGCAGGGAAGCAGCCAACCGTCTTGCTTCCGACTCCGAAACCTTTTGGTGCAAACAAATTGCTTCTGTCAGTTGAAACCCGATAGTGTAAACCGGATTGAGCGCACTCATGGGTTCTTGAAAAATTGTCGCAATTTGGCTGCCGCGGTATTTTTGTTTTTCCTTTTCCCGCATTTCCAACAAATTCACCGGTTGACTGCCCGTGCCTGCTGTTGTTGGGGCAAACCAAATTTCCCCTGAAACCCTAGCAGTCGCACTCGGTAGCAAACCCATCACAGCCAGGGAAGTGACGGATTTTCCCGAACCCGATTCTCCTACAATTCCCAGGGTTTGCCCTCGCTTGACTTCAAAGGAAATGCCGTCAACTGCTTTGACTGTTGCAGGGGAATTGCCTGCATTGGCAGATTGAAATTGAACCTGCAGGTTGCGAACTTCGAGGACGGTTTCGTTCATGGAAGTAAACTCAAAGGAAGAAGGAAGAAGGAAGAAGGAAAAAGGAAGAAGGAAGAGGGAAGAAGAAAGAAGGAAGAAGTAGGTGCTAGGTGTTAGGTAGTTGGTATTAGAAAAAACCTCAAACCCAAAACCCAAAAAGTAACACCTCAAACCTATCACCTCAAACCTATCACCTCAAACCTATCACCTCAATAGAATGCCTTTGACGAATTTCACCCAGTTCCCATCCCTATGGGTGGGTAGGGAGGATATCAAAAACCTATTACCTGAGTGTCAGCAGGTAATGCGGTTGCTTCAGATACCTTTTTAAACTCTGTGGCTTGGGCATTCAAGGAATTGGGTCTGGGTTTTCCGGGCTCGGTACCTTGCAACTGCAGGCGCATTTGACGTTCGCCGGTCAGTTCAAAGACTGTCTCGACTGTTTCAGTATTGCTCAAGCCGACATCTAAGTGCATCGGTTTGGCACCCAAATTTACTTTGTACCTCATCTCTTTTGCCCGAGTTGCCCCATCGGGAGTTTTAGCCACGAGAAATAATTTGCCTTCGGGGGCAAAAACGAAGGTGAAAGACTGACCGGATGGGACTGTTCCTTGCCACTGGCCGAGGAGTTGTTGGTCGATGTTGCTTGTGGCAGGGGCTGCTGTTTCGGCGATGATTGTTGGTGCGGTAGGGGACGCGGGACTGGGTGAAGCGTTGAAGCTGGCGAGGATACCAAAGCAAAGACCGCTTGCGATCGTTTTGCCAATGATTTTTAAATTAGACATGAGATCGATATCAAATTTGGTTATTTCTCTTTTATACTGTAACGGCAAAAGTGTGCATTGTCTCGATCTAAATCTCTTTTGACGATGGAAATCAATTTAGCGAAAATTTCATAATGGGTAATAGGTAATAGGTAATGGGTAATGGGTAATGGGTAATGGGTAATGGAGGAAAGCACAAACAGAGTCGGGAGTTGGGAGTGAAATAATAGCTAGCAGCAGGCGGGTTCAAATTACCAACCCGGCAATTACCAATTACAATTACGAATTACCAATTACGAATTACCTATTACCGACGATCGTAGTAGTGCTAATGCTGCTCCTGTGATACCAGAAATGCTAGATTAATTTTAGCGATCGCTTTCTGGAGAGCTATCGGCTTTTTTTACTTGAGATTCCGGTGGTGATTCAGGGGCAGGTTCCTGTTGATTTTTAGAGCTTTTGCTGCGTTCTAAGGCTTCTGCATAAGACCAAGCAAAATTCACAATAAAAGCTTTTGCCATACCGTCCAAATTTTTAGAATCCAAATTTTTAGAATCCAAATTTTTCAAATCTTTGCTTTTGGGTGGTTCGGCTGGTTGATTGCCATCGTTAGTCATATTTTTTCTATCTCCCCAACAGGTTATGCTTGCGAGTTATTGCAGTGCGCGATCGATACCTAAAAAGCGATGCCCCAAAATCAGGTTCTTGCTTGCACCCGCACCTTAGTTATTTTTAACGCATGACCTCGATTACTGCAAATAATATCATAACTACGCTGCTAGAACGACCGCATCAGAACGAAACCTTAACTTCAGTGGTTGTCCGCAGCACTGACTCCTGCTGAAACCTGCGCTTGTAAGTTTCAATAATTTCATTAACAGCTCGCTCTTTGTCAGAGCTCGTTTCATAGATTAGAATGACTATTTTAGATTTTTCTTTAATCAGAATTCCCGCACTGTTGAGAAACTGACCGGAACCGTCTAAAACGGTTAGCCCTTCTCGAAAACGAGGGGTGATAACTTCCTTGACAAATTCCTGCCATTCTGAATCTGAAACTGTCCCACCTCCTGGTTTGTTTAAGCCAAAATACAGTTCATCTTTAAGAAAGGTTTTTTGATTGGTACTAGCATCTGAAATTGCCGTCTGTCCCGCCCTGACAACCGTGGGAGGCAAAACAGGAATGACAAACAGCAAACCCGCTAGGACAAGACTGCGGATATTTTGATTCATCTTTTTTCCTCCCTGGAGACTCCCGCCATAGCTGTACTAGGCTTGGCGGTGAGAGGAAAGGCAGGCCAGGGTCTATGCTGCATGATGTATCTTCATAAAAGGAAACCGTTGTGCCTCAGAAGTGGTTAAACTTCTTGACATACCTGCTGACATGACAGGATTGAGGCTGCCGATATTGTTATGGAAAAACCCGCCTCGGTAGGGCGTTTCAATTGGGATTCCTCCCACTCGGATTGCTCCGGTAACGTTAGCCTCGACAATGTTAGTAGTCGGTACTTTCTCCTAAGCACCGCCTCCCAAATGGCTGTTTAACTTAAGAGTTTTAGAGCGAAAGACTGGCTACGCATCCTTCGGTAAGAACTTGAACACTTGCTACTAACGTAGGCATTGCTGCCTGAGTCTGGTCAACTAGGGCTATCTTACAAGCCCCCGTTATCGTCGGTACTCCGATTTAACGGTGGGTTGTTGACAACTGCAAACAAAAAGCGGTCGATCGAGCGTCTGCGATATGATAACACGTCCGGTCGATCGATCGCTATTCAATTAGTTCGCAGTTCTGTTATTATCGACATTCGCAGTTAGCACCAAAAAACCTACTAAAGCTACAGCTAGAAAACGCTTGATTTGCAAACCTTGAAAAAAAGAATTGATGCGTTCGATCGCGCTAGAAATTAAATTCATCTCAGCAATACTCCGTCAGTTAATTTTTGAGAAGTTTCAACATTTCTCAATCTAAACAGCATCAAAACACTTCTACCTCTGACTAAAGTGATAAATGATTAATGGTTCAAAAATGTATCAGTCATCACAAAGATAGAGATTTGTAGATTGGGTTGAACGCAGTAAAACCCAACACAAGCTTATAAAGATTTGTAGGTTGGGTTGAACGCAGTGAAAACCCAACACCAAATTTAGATTGGGCTAAGCGATATTAAACATTACAAACTAATATTATTGTAACCGATCGCCAGTTTTTACATCAAACCAATGGAGTGAATTAGGAGGAAAAAACAACTCAACATTATTTGAATTCTCAGGACGATCGCCCGGAAGCAAAATGCGCACAGTTGTTACTGAATCCAACCCCTTAACTCGCACGCTGATGAGGTTTTGCATTCCCAAATTTTCCACTAAATAAACCTCACCTTTAATAGCTGTTTCTCTCGCCTCTATTTCCCCAACAAAATTGACGTGTTCCGGGCGAATTCCCAACACAATTTCCGGCGGTATTGTTGGTAGATCCGGCAATCTAACTGGAAAATCACCCAGCATTGCAAAATTTCCCTGGCATTTAAGCACGAACAAATTCATTTGCGGGCTGCCCACAAAACCCGCTACAAACTGATTGGCAGGGCGGGTATAAATTAAGTGCGGCGGAGCTAGCTGCTGCACGTTACCGCTATTGAGAACTGCGACTTTTGTAGAAAGCGTCATTGCTTCAGTTTGATCGTGAGTAACGTACACGACAGGGGCTTGTTGTGTGGCAAACAATTCTTTAAGTTCCGCCCTCACTTGTTCCCGCAATAAAGCATCGAGATTGCTTAAAGGTTCGTCTAGCAAAAACACCGCCGGCTGGCGGACTAAAGCGCGGCCGAGGGCGACTCGCTGGCGCTGTCCTCCTGATAGTTTTCCGGGCTTGCGATCGAGTAAATCTGTCAATCCGAGAGATGCTGCAACTTCTGTCACTAATCGATCGATTTCTGCGCGGGTAACTTTGCGAAGTTTGAGGCTGGATGCCATATTTTCGTATACTGTCATGTGCGGGTAAAGCGCGTAACTTTGAAACACCATTGCAATATCTCGATCGCCCGGTTTGAGATATGTTACATTGCGATCGCCGATTCTAATTTCGCCTTTTGTTGGCTGTTCCAATCCTGCAATTAAGCGCAGCGTTGTTGATTTTCCGCATCCCGAAGGTCCCAGCAAAGTTAGGAATTCTCCCTCGCTGACATCTAAGCTAATGTCTTTTACGGGAACGACTTTCGGGCTGTAGGTTTTATTGAGGTTTTTAAGTTGTAGTTTTGACATGATAATGAAGGAAGAAGGAAGAAGGAAGAAGGAAGAAGGAAGAAGGAAGAAGGAAGAGGGAACAGATTAAGTAAAAAACCCGGTTTCTTTGTTGGATTTCATAAGTCGTCTAATTGCTAAGAACAATCTGACACCGATAATCGGCTAGATTTTTTTACTTGTTCCTGATGACTGATGACTGATGACTGATGACTATGGACTTTTCTACAATCTAAAATCAATCTAAAATCTAAAATCGATTTATCCTTTTACGGCCCCCGCTGTTAAACCTTGAACGATGCGTCGTTGGAATATTAATACTAACAAAACTAAGGGCAAAGTTCCCAAAACAGTAGCAGCCGCGATCGGACCGTAGGGAATTTCAAATACCGACGCGCCGCTGAGTTGTGCTGTGGCTACGGGAATTGTTTTTAGCGATTCGCGAGTCATAAATGTTAGGGCAAATATAAACTCGTTCCAAGCTGAAATAAAGGTCAAAATCCCAGTGGTTACTAAGGCGGGAAATGTCATCGGAAGTAAGATTTGCCACAGCATTTGCACGGTATTGTAACCATCTACTTTCGCTGCATCTTCTAAATCTTTTGGTAATTGCTGAAAGAAACTCCGCATCACCAAAATTGTCAGTGGCAAATTGATAGCTGTATAGGGAATAATTAAAGCCAAATAATTATTTCCCAAATTTAAAGCTTTAACAATTTCCAGCAGTCCCAAAAATAGCAATACCGCCGGAAATAGGGTGACAATAGTTACACCAGCCAAGATGGTTCTTTCGCCCCACAAGCGCAATCTCGCTAAAGCATAAGCTGCCGGAGTTCCGACTGTCAAACAAAGCAGTGTAGAAGTAATGGAAACAAAAGCACTATTTAAAATGTAGAGGGCAAACGGGCGGCGCTGGAACAGAGATAGGTAGTGATTGAAAGTAATTCGCGTGGGTATATAAACGTTGGGGATGGCAGAAATATCTGCATTTACTTTGAA
>JBOFTL010001050.1:0-9684 GCA_051652045.1 Microcoleus sp.
CCGTCAAAGGCAGAAATCGAGAGTAAATCTAGCGAGATGCGAAACAGTCGATCGCGCTCTTGCTGGGCTTGCTTTAATTCGGTAACATCCATTACCAAACCGTCCCAAACTATATCGCCGTTGGGTTGCTTTTCCGGTCTGGACGCACCTTGCATCCACTTCACTTCATCTAACAATATATGCCGCCACTCGTGGTGCCAAGGTTGCAACATTGCTGCTGAAATTTCGATTGTTTTATTGAGTTTTGAAATGTCTTCTGGATGAACGGTACTCAATATTAAATCGGGATTTTCTTCTATTTGGTCTGGTTCCATCTGGTAGAGATGCTTGCTGCCGGACGAAACGCAATCAAAAGTTTTTTTGCCGCTGGCAGCCAACCGAAACTGATAAATCATTCCTGGCACATTTGCCGTAATTTTTTGCAATCGAGATTCGCTTTTTTCCAAGGCAATTTGTTGTCGTTTGTATTCGGTGACATCGCGAATTGTACCGACTAAAAATTTTTGACCTCCTGCTTTCTCAAAGACTGTTTTTTTAGTAGAAATGATGCGTTCTTTACCATCGCGATCGATAAATTTTTCTTCGGTGCGATTGGGAATGCCTGTTTTTAAGATTTCTTCGTCTGTTTGCCAAAAAATGTCGGCTGTTGCTGGCGGCAAAAAATCGTATCCTGACTTACCGATTAGTTGTTGTCGCGGTTTGCCCATCAACTCGCAAAAAGCGTCGTTCAATACGATCCAGCGGTGCTGTTCGTCTTTGACAAAAATTGGGTCTGGAGTGGCATTGATTGTGTGTTTTAAGAATTGTTTGGAGGCTTTGAGTTGGATCTCGTAGCGGTGACGATCGCTCACGTCTAAGACTACTTTAATCAGTCGGTCGATCGAGCCGTCCCGGCGGCGGATGCAGCGCAGAGAAACTCTGGTGTAAACTGTTTTGCCGTCTTTTCTGCGCCATCTTTTGTCTAAAATGTAGCCGTCGCTTTCGCCGGCAATAATTTTCTTTAACTGCACTACGCTGGCTTGCCAATCTTCAGGAAAACTCAATTTAGTCCAATTTTCTTGCAATAGTTCTTCGCGCTGGTATCCGAGCAAATCGCACAGGGCATCGTTGACTTCCAAAAAGTACCAATTCTGGATTTCCGATCGCAAGATGGGAGGCGAAATAATGGCGATGCCGACTAGGGAATTCTCGACTACAGAGCGATATTTTTCTTCGCTTTTTCGCAGGGCTTCTTGATTGTGATGGCGCTCGACTGCGTAGCGGATCGATCGCCTCAACATTTCGCTGTTAATTTTTCTTTTTACTAGATAATCTTGGGCTCCGGTTTGGATTGCTTGTATTGCTAGTTCTTCATCGTTGCGGGCCGTCAGCACGACGATTGGAGTACCGACGCTATATTCTTGAATCTTGACTATTGTACTCAAACCTTGGCTGTCTGGCAGGGAAAGGTCTAGCAAAATCAGATCGAATTTTTCCGCCACTAAAAGATCGCGGGCTTCTTCCAGACGGGAAGCGCGCCCTACTGACAGCCTGCGATCGGATCTGTTGGCTGTGTTGGTTTCTAATAATAATTCTTCTATCAGATCCCCTTCGACTCGATTGTCTTCAACTATGAGAACTTTAAAACCGTTTTGCTCGCTCATCGGGTTCAAAACAGATATCATCAGAAAAATGGGTAGAAACCCCGTCCTTCTAAGACGGCTTTGCATTGTTTTTTGAATCTACTATCGCTTTGGGATTGGTTGATTCGGTGTACCTTTGTGTTGTACTTTCAGCGGGACAGTTACCGTTTCAAATCTCCCAATCCTGTACGCATAGTATTTTGCTCGAAAGAGCCTCCCTTGCGGGGTGATGTTAGAACGCGCCTTGGTTTAGTGAGCTTTTTAGACTTGCAGCACTGTTTAAGTGACCTTAAAACTGTTTAACTGCAAATGACAGAGCTCTTAACTAGCTTCGCATTCAAGGAGTGTCGTGACTCAAAAAACGTAGACCTTGAAAGTCTGAGGCTGGTCAGAACGGCATGAAGGATTTCTCTTTCAAGCCTCACGCCTTGATAGCTGAGGTTTCTGACATATTTACTTTTCGATCGTCAGGCAGTCAGAATTACTATTATAGCACACAAAAAATTGATGTCAAAAAAGAATGGAGAAGGAAGAAGGAAGAAGGAAGAGGGAAGAAGGAAGAAGGAAGAAGGAAGAGGGAAAAAGGAAGAGGGAATAGGAAATAAAAATTAGGGATTTGAATGCGATATTTCCCAATTTTAGCAGCCCAAAATTTAGGAAAATTGAGAGTTGTCGGTTGCCAGACAAATGCGATTTTTTCCTTCAGCTTTAGCTCGAGCGAGGGCGCTGTCGGCACTGCAAATTAAATCGTGGGGAGATTCCTGGGGTTGCGGTACGAAGGTGGCAATGCCGACACTGATAGTAACGCAGGGCGCGATCGGGGAACGGGCATGGGGGAGTTTGAGGTTAAGAAGGCGATCGCAAATTGTTTTGGCAACTGCGATCGCGCCTCCGGCATCGGTATTTGGTAAGATCGCAGCAAATTCTTCACCACCGTAACGGGCGGCTAAATCGGCAGGGCGTTTGACTCCCGAGGCGATCGCGCGAGCAACTTGTCGCAAGCAGTCATCACCGGCAAGGTGGCCGTAAAAGTCGTTGTAAGGTTTAAAAAAGTCGATGTCGAACATAATCAGAGACAGAGGCAATTTCTCTCTTGCCAACCTTCGCCATTCCAACATTAATATTCGATCGAACTGGCGGCGGTTGGCAATGCCGGTAAGTCCGTCAGTAGTAGCCAACTGCTGCAATCTTTGGTTGGCTGCTGCTAGTTGGCGGTAAAGTTGAGATTGTTCGATCGCGATCGCCACCTGAAGAGTTAAATGTTTCAAAAACTCTATTTCCCATTCCTGCCACTGCCTCGCAGTGCTGCAATTATATGCTGTCAGCATTCCCCACAAATAATTGCACTTTTTCTGCTGAAAATTACCAGACTTTTTCGGTTCGTTATCTTGTTTCTCCTCATTCTGTCGGCAGTTAACATTTAATACTTCACCTTCAGTTTGTTCTGCTTCCCAGATGGTGGCTGACATTTCTTCGTCAGTTATAAATTTATCTTGAGATTGCCAAATTGGTACGCTCAAAACTGCTGCGATTTCAAACTCTGCCAGCATTTGTTTGAAACTCGGATCGAGTGCGGCTTCGCTGACATTTGCCACGGCTTCTGGGGAGTCGGATTCGGCAAACAACAAGCATGAAAGCGCCAAAGCAGCGTTAATATTTTGTTTTTGTTCCTTACATAATTCTGGATTGCCGTCATCAGCGGCGACTGTGCCTTTTAGATCGTTGCCTTTTAGATCGTTGCTGTCGGCTGTTTCCAGCAAATTGTGACACCGATAAATTAACACGCGATCTGTTTTGAGAAATTCCCGCACTCCTGCGACTGTATTTTGGAGAATATCTGATAAATCGAGCGAAGATCGGATCTGTTCGATCGTTTGACTCAACAATCGTTCTCTTTCGGCTTGCTGTCGCAGTTTTTCTTCTATTTGCTGGCGTTCGATCGCGTAGTGAATTGCCCGTACCAACAGGGTTCTTTGAAATCTTCCCTGGATCAAACAATCTTGAGCTCCCTCGCGCAGGGCCGACAGCGCTGTATTTTCGTCGTCGATATCTGTCAGCACTATAATTGGAACAGCGGGCGATCGAGCTTTCAGAGTCGCGATCGCATTCATTTCCCCTAACTTCTGGGGAACCCACAAGCCCAATAATATCGCATCAAAGTCTTCTGCTTGCAGGCAATTTATCGCAACCTCTACAGATTTAGCAGTCTTAAGGTGAAACAGAGGACTGCTGAAGGACCCCAACAGATCTTCTATCAGTGCCACATTTGCGAGGTTGTCCTCAACCAACAGAATTTTCAGGGATTGGTTAGGCTTGAACACAGTTAGAGCGATCGTGTTGGGTTAGATACGGTTGACGGCAAATTTTTAGCTTCCAGACGGGTGCCTAAATATTATAATCGAAGGCGATCGACCTTAAACTCCATCAAGTGTTACTTGTCAAGTGTCAACTGTTGCGGATTAGTAACTCTCAACTCTCAAGTCTCAACTCTCAACTCTCAACTGTTCAAAAATTTTCCGGCGGGAGAGCCACAATTTCAAACCAATACTCGCACAAAGTCTTCATTACTTTTACCAATCCTTCAAAAGTAACGGGTTTCGAGATAAAGGAACTAGCGCCCAGCTTGTAGCATAGCGCAATATCTCCACTGCTTTGCGATGTAGTCAGAATTACAATCGGGATCTGTTGCAATTTCGGATCTGATTTAATCAGAGTTAGGGTTTCTTTCCCATCCAGCCTGGGCATCTTTAGATCCAACAAGATTAAATCCGGATGGTGCCAATTGCTGTTAGCTGCATATTGACCGCGACGGTATAAATAATCTAAAACTTGTTCTCCATTTTCCACAGATTTGCTTCTAATGGCTACTCGAACTTCCCGCAATGCTTCTTCTACCAAAAAGCGCGCGTCCTCATCATCGTTTGCCATTAAAATAGTGAATTTTTGGGAATCGAGACTCACGACTTTTCCTCGCTCGCCACCGCTTTTGCAAGGCAGCCAGACCTGGGAAACCATCCGAGTTGCCTGCTAATACCGACAATCATAATTCGATTGATGAAACTTAAAATATAGACTTTGGAGAGCAAATTTTTTCTGGTTTTTGCCAATAAAAACAGCTCGTAAAAATTACTGGTCAGTTGTTGCACACCGCCGATATTTCAATTTGATAACGATCGAGGCCACAGATTTATGATCGGATATTTTGAGGTGATTGTCATCGGTGAATATCCTACAACTTTTGAAAACTTTTGTAAAGAGTGTGTGAATATATTTAAAAATTAAGTAAAGGTCTGTCCCGAGGCAAAAACGGAATGTAGCGTTTATTTGAGCGTAAATTACGCATATATACTAAATAAACCGAGCTTTTTACCCAAAATGTCGCTAAAAAGCCAAAGTTTAGCCAAAAAAACTGTGACCGAGATCTCAAGGCGACAAAGAATATTTTGGCGGTCGGACAGACCGTGACAGCCTGTGGAGGAACTGTAAGACCAAAACGGGCAACCCGTGAGTACCGTTGGGCAAACGGGAAAGGAAACTGCCTGTGCAGACGATCTACCGGGGACTGGTGAAAATCAGTCTAGGCAAGTGTCGCAACCCCGCACACGGGAAAAACCAGGAAACCCAAGTCGTGAGTCTTGGGAAGCCCTCGGCATAATCTTCGATTTGCCGAGGGAGGATGTTACTGAGAATTGCGAGAATTAGCTTCAGCAAACCGAGGAATAGAAAAGTAAAAAGTAGAGCCTCGATCGATAGCTGATTCTACCCAAATATTACCGCCGTGGCGTTCGACAATCTTGTGACAAATTGCCAAACCGATGCCGGTTCCCGAATATTCCTTTTGAGTGTGCAAGCGTTGAAAAATTTGAAAGATTCGCAGATAGAAATCTTCAGCAATGCCAATGCCATTATCTGCCACTGCAAACACCCAATTATCCCCAGTATCAGCAGCAGTAACGCGGACGATCGGACTTTCATCACTGCGGTATTTGAGAGCATTACCAATTAAATTTTGAAACAATTGCAACAGTTGAAAATAATCCCCCGCGATCGCAGGCAAATCGGTGCGAGTCACAACAGCTTGATTGTTGCCGATCGCCACTTGCAAATTAGCACAAGCCTCATCAAAAACTCGATTGCAATCTACTCGCTCAAAAGCTTGCTGGCTTTTGCCAACTCGGGAATACTCCAGCAATCCGTCAATTAGAGCCTGCATCCGCTCGCAGGAACTAACAATATTAGCAATAAATTTGTTACCTTGGGCTTCAAGTCGATCTTGATAGCGCCTTTCTAACAGTTGAGCGTAACCAGCAATTGTTCCCAAAGGAGCTTGCAAATCGTGAGAAGCCACATAAGCAAACTGTTCGAGTTCCGCATTAGAACGAGTTAATTCTTGAGCGTAACGAGTTTGAGTTACCAGACTTGCTTCCAGGCGTTCTTGTACTAGCTTGCGTTCGGAAATATCCTCGATCGCCCAGATCGAATACTGCGGCGCTCCTTCGGTCGCGCGCATCACAGAAACAGTAACATTTGCCCACTGTATTTGACCGTCTTTGCAGATCAAACGCTTTTCCCTAGAAAAATTTTGAATGTCGCCAGCTAATAGCAAACCCAGGTATTCTCGATCGGCTTCCATGTCATCTGGGTGAGTGATTGCCTGCCAATTAAGCTGCAACAATTCTGCTTCTGGGTAGCGAAGGATTTGACAAAAGCCTGGATTTACGCGCAGAAATTGACCTGAAATAGTTGTTTTCGCTATGCCTACGGCTGCTTGCTCGAATATAGCCCTGAAGCGTTCTTCACTATCTCGCAACGCAATTTCTGCTTGTTTGCGGTATGTAATATCGCGGGTGAGGATGACCAACGCTGCGATATCGGGATCGTTTAACCAATTAGTAGCAACTCCCTCCAGCCACACCCAAAATCCATTTTTGTGTCGCATTCGGTATTCCATAACTATAGAAATACCCGGATTTGCTTGCAGCCAAGCTAGAGCTTTTTCTCGGGGAGCAAAATCGTCAGGGTGAAGAATTTGCTGCAGGTTCGCTTCTATAAATTCTGCTGGTGAATATCCCAAAATTCTTTCTACCACTGAACTTTGATAAAAAATGCGGTATTGGACATCCGCAAGAGTAATCATATCGGAGGATGTTTGAGTCAAAGCCCTGAAGCGGGCTTCACTGCTGCGGAGGGCTGCTTCTGCTCGCTTGCGATCGGTGATGTTGCGGAATGTTACAGCCAGCCCGTCATTTAATTTGACGGCGACAATATGCAGCCAAGCGTTGGTGTTGCTATCGTGTTCGTAAAAAAATTCTCTGTCTGCTGTTTCTCCAGTTTCTACTACAGAAACATACAAATCGAACAGTCCGTTAGTGCGAATTTGGGGAATTTCTGTCAATACAGACTTGCCGATTAATTCATTTAACGATCGACCCGACATTTTTTCAGCAGCCCGGTTGATCAGCAGCCACTTGAAATCAATAATATCTCCCTTGCTGTCGCGCACGGCTGCATAAGCTGCTACCCCATCTAAGGAACTATTCAACACGCTTGCTAGCAGCAACTGCGACTGTTGCAATTGGGCATTTTGTTGTTTTAGCTGCCGTTGCAGTTGTTGCAAGGCAACTTGTTTGTCGATGCGCGCTAAAACTTCTTCTACTTGAAATGGTTTGGCAATGTAGTCAGCACCGCCGACTCGAAAAGCCTGCAATTTATCGTTCACGTCATCTAATACGCTTAAAAAAATTACGGGAATTTGTGCGGTTGCTGCTATTGATTTCAATCTTTGACAAACTTCGTAGCCGTCCATTTGCGGCATTCTGATATCGAGCAAAATTAAATCAGGGGAATAAGCGATCGCGGCATTCAGTGCCAATTGACCGCAAATCGCCCTGTAAACTGTGTATCCCTTCTCGGTTAATAAATTAGATAAAAACCGCAAATTCATCGGTTGGTCGTCAACCACCAGTATTTTAATTTCGTTGTTATCCATTTACACTCATAAAAATGCTTGAGTTAAATCTAGTATCCTGTCGAGCCTGTAATTTTCGAGCAAATCCTTTAAAGCAGCAGCTAAAATCGGATAGCTGTCAGAGATTTGACTGACTATTTTCAGAGCTAACTCTTCGTTAACATCATTGGCTGCACTATACAGTTCTGCGATCCAATTGTGAGGCATCTCGGCCATTAGCGGCAAGAAAAATGAATCTGGTTGTTCTTTATTAACAGCATACCCCCGAGCGATCGCAGATCCGATCGCGGGCAACTCTTCATAGATGTAGCGCACTCCCAAGTAAGCAGCCATCTTTTCAAAGATGATTTGTTCTTGAAAAGGTTTGCGGACAAAATCATCGCAGCCTGCTGCGATAATTTCGCCTCTGTTTTCCTCAAAAGTGCTGGCAGTCAGAGCAATAATTATACACCGGGGTCGATCGGGTTGCTCTCGCTCTTTAGCTCTAATTTGTCTGACTGCTTCAAAGCCGTTCATTATCGGCATTCGCGTATCCAGCCAAATAAGATGCGGCTGCCAGTTTTCCCATGTGTCAACTGCTTGAAAGCCGTTTTCTGCTTCTCTGACTTCAAAACCTATTGGTTGGAGGATTTTAACTAACAACAGCCGATTTTCTTGATTGTCATCAACTGCTAGAATTCGATAAATGGGTTGGTCTGCCTCTAGCCCGATCGCCCGTTGCAACTTCGTGACTGTTACTTCTGACGAAATTGCGGGGGATATTTTAATTTTAAATTTGAAAATTGTTCCCGTACCCAAAACACTCCTGCATTGAATATCTCCACCCATAATCTCGACATATTTTTTGGTAATTGTCAGCCCCAATCCCGTACCGTCAGCGGATTTTTTTCCAGCTTCTGTTTGCACGAAAGCATCAAATAAAGTGTCAATTTCAGTAGCAGCAATCCCAACTCCCGTATCTTCAACTTCAAAGACAAGATAAGATTGTTCTGGTGGGGGAAATTCTGCATCAATTTCGGACGATCGCGCTTGCTGCGGTTGGTTTTCGATCCTGGCCCGCAGCCAGATGCTGCCGCCGTTGCCAGTAAATTTAATGGCATTTCCCAAAAGATTTATCGAGCAAACTCGCAGCTTTTTCTCGTCAGCCTTGATATATTGGGGAACCTTGGGATCTATGACAAATCTCAGATGCAATCTCTTATTTTCTGCTTTGATTTGAAACATCTCTTCGAGGGTATCGAGAAGTTGGTAGAGATCGAAACTGCTTTCATCTAATACTACAATCCCGGCTTCTATTTTGGACAAGTCTAATACATCGTTAATTAGTTCCAGTAAATGTTCGCCGCTGCGGTTGATAATTCTTAAATTTTCGATTTGTTCCTGGGTGAGTAAAGCGTCGCGGCTCATCACTTGAGTAAAACCGAGAATGGCATTGAGGGGAGTGCGCAATTCGTGACTCATGTTGGCAACAAATTGACTTTTGGCGAGGGAAGCTGCGGCGGCGGCTTCTTCGGCTTTTTTGCGTTCGATGATTTCTTGCTGGAGTTGGGCGTTGCGATCGAGCAGTTGTTTTTGCAGTCTTTGAATTGTGATTTGATGTTCGACTCTGGCTAAAACTTCTTCTACTTGAAATGGTTTGGTAATATAATCTACTCCGCCGGCTCTAAAAGCTTTTACTTTATCTAATACTTCGTCTAAGGCGCTGATAAAAATCACTGGAATTTCTGAGGTTTGCGGGTCGGATTTTAGTTGGTGGCAGACTTCGTAGCCATCCATTTCCGGCATTCTGATGTCGAGTAAAATTAAGTTGGGAGCGGCCGATCGAGCTGCTCTGATTGCCATTTTACCGTTGATAACACCGCGTACTTTGTAACCGCGATCGGATAAAGTTGCCGATAAAACTTGTAAATTCTCCGGCGTGTCGTCCACAATTAATATGTTGCCTTTAAACTCTTCTGTTCGCTCTTCTTTTGGATTGCTTACCATGTTGTTATAATCTTTGTTGAATATTAATTGTCGTAATTAACGGTTAATTGATTCGAGATTATAGCATTTTTTAGTGGAAACGTGTTTTTTAAGAAATAATGAAGAATT
>JBOFTL010001051.1:0-3630 GCA_051652045.1 Microcoleus sp.
GGTTTGGGAATCGGATGCGAAAGAGGTAATTATGGTGGGTATGTTCGGGAATGGTTGTACTGGTATGATGCAGAAGGAGAGCGCTATTTAACACCTCAAGAACAGGTGAAATTGGAAGCCCAACGAGCCCTACAAGCCCAACAACAAGCTCAAATTAGCGCGCAGCGGGCAGAACAAGAAGCCCAGCGGGCCGATCGATTAGCTCAAAAATTGCGCGATTTAAACATCGATCCCGATAGTTTAGATCCATCCGATCGCCCATAGATTACTCTCATAAAAACGGTTCGTAGTGAGGACTTCAGTCCTCAGCATTTTGAGGACTGAAGTCCTCACTACAAACTAATCCGAACTGAGGATGCTAAAATATTTAAAATAGCTCGATCGCTAGCAATATATTTCACGCAAACCACAGCACATGAACGCACCAGAACTAATTTTCACAGCAGGGAATCTATTTGTTTTACCATTTTGGGCGATAATGATATTATTGCCGAATTGGGGAATTACTCGCAAAGTAATGAATTCTTTCATTCCTTTTACAGTCCTGGCAGTCCTGTACGTATATTTATTCGCCAGCAGCATCACCCCGGAAAACGCAGCAGCTTTATCCAATCCCAAATTAGCAGATATTGCTAAATTTCTTGGCGAAGAAACGGCAGCAGCTACGGGATGGATACATTTTTTAGTGATGGATTTGTTTGTCGGTCGCTGGATTTATTTAGAAGGACAAAAAACAGGAGTTTGGACGGTTCATTCTCTGGCATTATGTTTGTTCGCAGGTCCGATGGGATTGCTGTCTCATATTGTCACTTATTGGGTAACTCAGAAATTTTTTCCGAATTCTGAGGAAGCGGTGGAAACTCAAACCACAGCAACTTAAGGAAGGAGTAAAATATCAGCGAGTAGGCGCATAAGTTTTGTATTAGTTTTAGCAAAGGAGTCAAACACATGAAAGCACTAAAATCGAATTTAATGGTTTTAGGAAGTGTCGGATTGCTCTTTTTAGGATCTTGCAGTCAAGGCGAGAAAGCCAGCGAGCCAAATAACAGCCCGACATCCGCCCCAGCAGCTTCTCAAACTGAACCTGCACCTGCAACTGCTTCCCCTGCGGTAACTGCGAAAACAGAGCATCCGAAAACATCTCAAGGAGGTCAAGTTGTCGAATCGGGAGCTTATTACTTAGAGTTTTTAACTCAGAAAGAAGCCACCGGAACTCACTTAGATCTTTACGTGAAAAAAGGAGATAAGCGCGAACCTGTTCCCAACGCCAAAGTCATCGCTCAAGTGCAGTTACCGAATGGAAAACAACAAACTCTCGAACTCAAATACGACGCTGAGGGCAAACATTACTACGGGATTTTTCCAGGTAAAGAAGCCGGACAATATCCCGTGAAGGTGACGGCAAATATTAACGGCGAAAAAGTAGACGGCCGCTTTAATATCAGTCAATAAAAGGCAGAGCGACAACAGGAATTATACCAAATCCAGGTTTGGGAAGCCCGTTATTTTATCAGTCGATCGAGAACACTTTCGGGCTTTTGAGGTAGTTAGTTAGATACAAAATCCGCCAGGGAAGTTAAGCTGCGAGCCGATTCATTAAATATCTCTATCTAAGGAATTGACCCTAGGGAGATATCAAGAATTGCAAATTTCTGCCAATCTTCGGAATCAAAGTGCCACCATTCTGTACTAATTCCGATAAATCCATGCTTTTGCATTGCATCTTCAAGCACTTGACGGTTTTTGCGCGATCGAGCGCTGCCTCCGCTATAATTCCTGTGAGCTTTTACGGTAAAATTATCAAAACCTGTGGGCATTTCTAATTCTTTGCCAGCGCGATCGACCAAAGTCAAATCCACAGCAGCCCCGCGATTGTGCCGGGAACCCCTAGCAGGATTTGCCACATAGTTCGGATCGGGCAAAACTTCCCACATTTGCTTAGTTACCGAGAATGGCCTGTAGCAATCGTAAACTTTCAAACCCAAGCCAATTTTTTCTAAATCTGTTTGTACTTTACTCAATCTTTGGGCTACAGAAGCTCTCAAAGCACATTTTGGAATCGAGTAAAGTTTGCGTTTTAAGAAATTATTGGTTGTGGCGTAGCGGATATCGAGGCGGATGTTGCGGTTGACGGTGCGGATATCGACAAGTCGCGCCCAACTGGGAATTTGACTCATCAGGGTTGGAGGTTCGATCGGGCTGGTTTCTAATTCGGAAATTTGCACTTTTGGTTGCTCCGCTGCGCGAGTAAATGTTGGATGTTGTAGGTAGATTGCAGATAGCAATACTAGGATAAATACAATTAGATATTTGGCGAATTTCGTTAATTTCATAGCTGTTAATTTAAGATTTCAGGAATTTTTAACGGTTCATATTTTAGGGTGTTTTGTGGTCGATCGTCCAATTTTAACTGTAATTTTGGATATGACCACCTTGGAAAAAATTGGTCAGTTCTCAGGGTTAGAGATTATTTTGTCAATAAGCCGAAATTTTTGAGGCAGGTCGATCGCGCGAAAAGCTTTGCCTGTAACAGTTAGGGGGCGCTTGTTTCCCCCTGAACGCAGCAGTCTCTATCGCCTGGGGTTGACAGCAGTGTCGGAATATCTAGGTTTACCAAGGATTATCAGCTCTAATTCTCAGTATTTTGGCAACTCGCGCTCCCTGGGGCAAAATTAATATACGATCTGAATCACGCTAGATTAACAGACCATCCAATGACGGTGGGACGATCGAGCCAAGAAGACCGACTGAGCAGTCAGCTCAAGTAATGTTACAGATTGTTGCAAAAATTCAGAAAAATAAGATTTAGACTGCTGGAATCCCCTAATCTGTATGTTGGTTAGTTGTATAGTTACGCTGGCCGATCGCGCTGTCAACTATCAAAACAGTACGGGAAGGTGAGAACCCCGCTCGTTTCGATCGGGGGATGAAACCCGACCAGACAGGCTTTAACCTGTGCTTCCTGTTTGAATATATTGACGTACAGGACTGCTTGAGCCAGCCAAAGCCCCTCGGGGCCGAACGATGTTGCTTCGCATGGTTTTAACTCATGTGGCAACATCAGTTCAGAATCCACGTTTTTCAAAGCGTGGAGAGTTCAATTCCGAAATTTGAGATAACGGAGATTTTAACGTGGCGTTACCTTTGATAAACTACGCCCCCAAGAGCCAAAACCAGCGCGTAGCGGGTTATGAAGTGGGGAGCGACGAGCAGCCGAGAATTTTCACAACTGAAAACGTACTCTCGTCTGGGGACATGGAAAATTTGATTTGGGCTGCATACCGTCAGATTTACAGCGAACACCAAATCCTTAAGAGCAGCCGCCAAACAAATTTGGAGTCGCAACTCAAGTTCGGCCAAATTACGGTGCGGGATTTCATCCGCGGTTTGGCAACTTCTGCTCCTTTCCTAGAGCGGAACTACCAAACTAACAGCAACTACCGGTTTGTAGAAATGTGCGTGCAGCGCATTTTGGGCCGGGATGTGTACAGCCAGCGCGAAAAGATTGCATGGTCGATCGTCGTCGCTACTAAAGGAGTTCAAGGATTTATCGACGAGTTGATCAATAGCTCTGAGTACCTGGACAACTTCGGTTACGATACCGTACCTTACCAACTGCGTCGGGTGTTA
>JBOFTL010001052.1:0-4461 GCA_051652045.1 Microcoleus sp.
CCGAAAGTGCGCCGATAAAAATAACTTTGCGGATTTGGGATTTTTGCAGGGATGGAATCAATCTTCTGGTAAATTTGATGGGAGCGATCGAATTAACAGCAATTACTCGATCGATCTCTTCATCGCTACTTTTAGCAAATGCATAATTCGAGGTAAAAGCATTTTTTTCCCAAGTGCCACCCATATACAATAAGGCATCTAAAGGTTGATTTTCAAAAGGCTTGCAGGCTCGATCGATCCCTCGATTATCCGCAACATCAGCCTCAATCCACTGTCCGAATTTCGACGGAGTTCTGGAAACGCAGACGAGATTTTTTACTCTAGTATGATAGTATTCGGCAACCGCAAGACCGATGCCGCGACTGCCTCCTACGATTAACATATGTTCGATCGTCCTTGAAAAATCATTCATCGGTTTTACAGAGAGAACATCAACTATTAAGAATATACCCTGCGATCGATTCTATTGCCTCCTGCTGTAGGGACACGGCAGTGCCGTGTCCCTACAAAACTGGAATAAGCTGTATCTTTCGGGTGCGCAGTGCGCACCTTACAAATCTCCCTTTTAGGGCCTTTTTCAATGACTTACGGAGCTTAAATTCGTGCATAAAGAGCTGCCATGCCTTGCGGTTCGTGGCTGTATTTCCCACTTTTAAAAGGTTTGTACGTCTCATTATACAAACACAAACTTTTGGGGTTTTTAACGATGAATTGCATCATCTCTTGGTGAGCTTTTCCTCGAAAAAAAGTTTTCAAACTGTTTTCAGAACGCCAATAACTGACCATTATTACTTCCTTGGGACTGCAGATACCTGCTTTGACCTGCACGCAGCCTTCGGCCTGATTCGTAACCTTCGCAATCCACAATAGCTTACTCCACATCCAGAAGAAACCCGCCCGATCGCGAGCGACAAACCCGTTGATAAAAACGACGGCTTCTGGAGATTCTGGCAGATCGATTTGGAACATGGAATAACTCATAGGGCAATCCTCCCGATCGTTTCAGGGCGAATTTAGTCGAGCTAAACACTCAACTAAACTAATATTCAATAAATTGAGTAATGTACGATAGTGTATATTCAACAAATTGAATATGTCAAGCTCATCAATTTTATGGCTCTATCTCATGCAATTCTGGCAGCCTTACTCGGCGGATCGTGCAGCGGTTACGACTTGTGCAAGCGGTTTGAAGGGTCTGTGGGCTTTTTCTGGCAAGCCAGCTTTCAACAAATCTATCGGGAACTCAACAAGCTAGAGGAACAAGGTTTGTTGAGTTCCAACACCGTCCGCCAGCAAAATCGTCCCGAGAAGAAGATTTATCAGGTGACAGCAGCAGGCCGAGACTACTTGCAAGCTTGGATTGTTGAACCTTGCGATATGGCCCCGATTCGAGATGAACTGTTAGTGAAAGTCTTTGCGGGCTACTTAGTTTCCCCATCCCTCCTTGTAGCGGAATTGGAACGACATCGGACGCAACACCAACAACGATTGGCGGTATATCGGGAGATAGAACAACAGTTTTTCTCACATCCTGAATCATTATCGATCGAAGAAAAGTTTCGTTATTTAACCTTGCGCAATGGGATTAACTACGAGCTCGGGTGGTTGGCTTGGTGCGAAGAAGCGATTGCGACTCAAGAGTGAAAATCGAGGGGGGAGAAAGAGTTGCTGTGATTCATAACAGACCTCCTGCACCTGTGGGACGCCATAAACTCGATCGATTGAAACAGCAAGGGCGATCGAGATTATTTGACCCATTTTCAAAAAAGGGATTTAAGTGTATCTACGGTTAAGCATTCACGATCGATCGCAATTACGACCGCGATCGAAACTATTGCTGGTATCAAAATTACTTTATTTACTGAGTAATACTTAAGTAACGTGCCACTACTAACAGTAATTTCTACCTTACTGCATCCTTTAGCAACACACTCTTTCTACCACCATCACAGACAGCAAACCTTTGTGTTTCAGGGAGTTGAAGCCTCTAGTTCGCAGGTGCCAGGTCGATCGTCCCAACCTATTTATTCTTAATATCTTCCGCGAACAACGTACGTAAGTGTTAATTTATCTAGCAAAAAGTAATTTACAAAAAATTTATATTTAAAAGTTTAGCGAATTTCCCAAAAAGATGTAACTTAAGGCTGGGAATTAAAATAACTAAAAATGAAAACAACTATCAGTCGCTCACAAAGGCCACCTGCAAACGCAGGCGAGCCGAAAAATCTTCATGCAAAAAAATCTTTCATGCTAACCAGATCTACATCGGAGTCACAAGCTCAAAAACATCTCGCAATTATTGATGCAAAAGTAGAAAACTACCAGCAATTAGTCAGGGGAGTCAAACCGGGAACCGAAGTATTCGTACTCGATATTACCCAGGACGGCATCAAACAAATAACCGAAATATTGGGCGATCGAACCGACATTAACAGCCTGCATATAATTTCTCACGGTAAAGTAGCAGCCTTAGAAATCGGGTCAACAGAACTAAATCTCGACAACATAGAAAGCTACAGCAGCCAATTACAACAGTGGGGAACAGCCCTCAGCAAAACAGGCAACATCCTGATTTACGGTTGCAACGTTGCAGCAGGCAAATCTGGCAAAGAATTTACCGACAAAATTAGCAAAATAACCGGAAAAAACATTGCCGCTTCCAGCAATGCCACGGGCAACACCAAATTAGGAGGCGACTGGAAACTAGAAGTTACCACCGGACAAATCGATGCCGAACTAGCCTTCAAACCAGAAGTTTTAGAAAACTACGATTACGTCCTCGGAATTCTAGTTACCGAAAGCTTTCAAAATCCCACAGCATTAGGGCCTTGGATCTACGGCACCAGCGGCGGCGCAATTCAACCGGGATTGACATCAGGCAGCGGTCCCGGCATCATTCCCAGCCTAGGACTCGGAGATCCACCAGGCGGCGGCGCTTTGAGATTAACATCAAATGCCGAAAATCAGGCAGCATTTGTCATCTATAACAATGCAATTCCTTCAGGCGACGGTCTGAGAGTAATCTTCGATTTATTTGCCTACAATAGTAATAGTTTCGGTGCCGATGGTGTTAGTTTCTTCTTAATTGATGGAACAGCGACACCAACTCAAGCAGGAGGCTTCGGCGGCTCTCTCGGCTACGCTCCCAATAATAACAATACCAACATACCCGGAATTGTCGGCGGCTATTTAGGAGTTGGATTCGACGAATTTGGCAATTTTTCCAATCCTACAGAAGGGCGGATCGGCGGGCCCGGACCAGTAGAGGATGCAGTAGCAATTAGAGGTAATGCAGCAGCAGGATATCAATTTTTAACTAACAAAGTAATTCCCGGCGGCATAGATAATCCTGCACTTACCGATCGCGCCCTTGCCAGAAAAAGAGTTCAAATCACCTTAGATCCCACTACTGCAACAGGCACCAACCGTTTCTCAGTCAACATAGACTTAAACGGCGACAATTTATTTAACGATCCGGGAGAAATACCGATCGACATTCCAGATTTAGGAGCGGCAAACGGCACAGTTCCGCCTACTTTTAAATTCGGTTTTGCCAGTTCGACAGGACAAGTTACCAACATTCACGAAATTCGCAACCTTCGGGTAGAAACGGTGCGAGAACCCACCATTTCAGCCGATATTGAAACTGTGAAAATCGGTCCAGTATTTGCCCTACCCAACAGCAATATTACTTACACGATTACTACCAGAAATAACGGGCCCAATGCTGCGACCAACGTCCTAATACAAGATCCCCTACCGCCGAACTTAAATTTCAGCAGTGCCGATAGCGGTGGCACCTTCAACCCAACAACCAGGACAATTAATTGGCCCTCGATTCCGACTTTGGCAAGCGGTGCCAGCGTCACCTACAGCCTTACCGTAACCGCACCCGCCACCCTCGGGCCGGTGACGAACCTAGCATTTAGCAGCAGCAGCACCTTCGACCCCAATCTCGCCAACAACAGCGGAGAAGGGCCGCCATCTCAAGCCACAACCGCGATCGTATCGAGTATTGCCGACCTCAACACCACAAAAACAGGTCCGACAACAGCCCCAGCCGGATCGACCCTCACCTATACAATTACTACAGAAAACAGGGGGCCGAGCAACGCCACCAACGTCACGATTACCGACGCTTTACCCGCAGGATTGAGTGGAGTCATCGCTTCCAACGGAGGCACTTACAATCCGGGAACAGGGATTGTCACCTTTCCCGCGATCGCGAGTTTAGGCATCGGGGCCGCCAACGCCATCACCCGCACCGTCAGCTTCAGTACCCCAAATACGGGTTCTTTCATCGACATTGCCAGAAGTACATCCGCCACGCCCGATCCCGATCCAACCAACAACAACGGCACGGCTGCTAACGCTATAGTTACCACCACCATCACCCCCAGTGCCGACGTAGTTACCACCAAAACAGGCCCGGCATCAGTTCCCACAGGCTCGATCGCGACT
>JBOFTL010001053.1:0-5992 GCA_051652045.1 Microcoleus sp.
TGGATTTACGATTGCTGGAGTTAATGACGATTTTTTACTAGATACTGCAAACATGGGTGTCGCTTCGTTGCGATTTATGCGGGTTGATTCCAATTTTGAAGTCCATGGCAATCTGCCATCATCTGGCGGGAGCGGGGTCAAAAAAGCGATTTTATCGGGCGATGCGTTATTGACCGCTAGCCCGTTCGACGTGATTAACCTAGGGGGCACGGGAAACATTCAAATTGGGAGCTTTGCAGAACTGGACTATTTTGAGATTCAATGGAGCGGCGATCATTCTGTGACTGTGCTTAGGGCGGTCGGTTTTACTATTGATGGCGTTGATGACGATTTCCTACTAGATACCGCAGGGATGGGTGTAAAACGCATTCGGTTAACTCGTGTTGGTCTTAATTTTGAGGTGTCATAGTGGCAACGAAAGGATCTGATAAATTCCCGAAAGGTGCGGCGGGTATCGGCGATGTAACTCAAGCCGAACTAGATCGGGTTTCAAGCGACCTGACAGATATGATTACTGCACTTGAAACGGGTATAAATGAACTCAAAAACAAGGATCCTGATGTAACTCAAGCAGAACTTGATAAATCTGTTGAAGACGCACAGAAAATGATTAAGGCAGTCGAAGATGCGATCGCCGAACTCAAGGCCAAAGCCCCAGATGTCACAAAGGCTGAACTCACAGCCGCCGTAGAAGAGCTGGAAACCTCAATTGCAGCATTGCCTACTAGCGATCAGTTGGATGCGGTTAAGGCTGATGTCACGGCAGTACAGGATAAGCTCACAGACCTTGACACAGACAAAGCGGACAAGGCCGCAGTTGAAGCGGCCAATACCGCTATTAAAGATGTCGATACCGCGCTTAAAGCGTTAGCTGCATTGCCACCGGATGTTAGTCAGAGCGAGCTTGATGCAGCGATCGCCGATTATACGGCAAAACTAAAGACGGCAGACGATGCGATCTCCGCTGCGAACCAATCCATTCTTTCTATTACCCCAGTGGGGTATGGAAAAACCTTAGATCTTACCTCAATCAAAGTAACCGGATCTGGGTTCTGGAATGGCGCGAGTCTTGCGGGAGGTCCGTCAAATGGCGGCTCTGGCGGCTCTGGACGATGGGCTTATTCTGGCGACGCCACTACCGGAACTATGGAAATTACGATATGGACGGCCCCAACCCTGCGGCAGATCGAAGGGGGCTGGGTGCGATCGCGCACGGCGGGGAACTGGGGAGATTGGGGGCTAGCACCGAAGGCAGGCGACTTCCAAGTAACAACAGGTAACCGAACAGTTTTCACGGCTGAAAACTGGACTGTAGGCGATGGGCATGTCGTCACGTTGAACTATCTGGATGTGAGCAAAACTATTAAATTGAAGCCAGCGACAGACTGGACTAAGGTACCTCAGCCTATCGGAAATCCTTTCACTGTTTCGGCCAAGCCAACATCAGGGAATGAGGTTGTTGAGTACAAATTCAACCAAGGTAGGGGAAATTGGGATATTATCCCCCCAGTAGCAGATCCGTTGGTGACTCGTATTACTGCGGTTGAGACTTTGAATACTGCACAAAACGCTAGGTTAGACGCGCTTGAGGGCAAAAATTACGATTTAGAAGCATTTGCCCTTGATGCGGGTCGGCTTTTCACTGCGGCTGAAGCGATCGGCACTCTATCCTTGGTTCATGTCAAAACAGATGGCACGATAGAGTTAGCAAGCGATGCTGTTCAAGATAAACGGGCAGACGGGATTGTTTTAGGAGCGATCGCAATTGGGGCGACTGGTAAAGTGTACGGAACTGGTTCTCGGATAGCGGATGTAGGTTTAACTACCGTGTCAAACGGTTCCAGAATCTATCTCGGACCAGGAGAGGCTAGTCTTAGCTCAAGCGGGACGGGTCGGTTCATCCAAGATATCGGAGTATTTTGGAATGGGTTTTATCGCCTAAGATTTGATGACCCTGGATATTGGATCTCCTGATGCCTAAACTTCTTTCTCAATCCACTACAGGTCTACGCATAGTTGCAGACAGTTTCTATGCGAACTTTAAGCAAGCAACGCTTTTAGGCGAAAACTATAGACCTATCGACTTGCGATCGCCATTGCCAAAGCTTGTTTATAAAGCCCATAGAAAAATATCCTTAGAGCCAGTCACTTTAACGCACCTTCTCAAGGTGGCTACAGATCTTCCTAGCCCAGTTCTTTCAAACAATGCTCTAACAATGACGATTGGTTCGGATGGCATCATCGATTCGATCCCAGTGGAGGCAAATGACCTTGTTGAGATTTCAAAAAGTCTAGCAGTCGCTTTAGGGGTAAGCCCTGGAACTTGGCGATTCACAGATAAGCGCACATTGAACTTAGAAAACCCTCCGAAGTACACCATGACCAGTTATGGCAGTATTGGCGAACGATGGCGATATAGGGTTGATGCAGAAAACGGCGATTTGATTGGGCTTCAATCTGTAGCTGCATCAGGTGTAACGGTAAAAAACAACAGCACAGCTATTCGTAACTTTGCGCGATTGGTAGACGGCAATCCATACTCTTATGCCGATGCAAGCGATGCATCGAATCAATCCAGTACAGTGAATTTTACCCCAATTCAGCATGTTCGCAGACTAGCAATGAAGGCAACGAGTTGGAAAACCGCCGCCGATAATTCAATCCCAGCAGCTCAGTTCGGTATTCAAGACCAGACTCTATCCCCGCTTGGGCCGTTGTTTACCAATGCTGACACAGGCGCTCGGCAGGTGGGTGGGCAAGTGCTATGGGCTAGAGGTAGCTTTAGTTATTGGGTGTCAGATGATTTGGATCGGACATTTTCATCTTTTACTCTTAATGACGCCGGATCGAGCCGGAGTTATACAAGCCTCGAGATCCTTATCGATGGGCCATGCCAAATTCTAATAAACGGCGAAGCACCTACAGCGGGTTCTCAGATTACAATTCCAGACTATGTGGCAAGTGCTCTACGCCCTTCGATTTTGTCTGGGGATTATGCAGTAATCGCGAACAGCGGAAGTGAGCAATGGCGCTTAAGAAAAGTCTGATTTTTTGCAAAATTTTATGGAGAAATCTTCCCCCATGCTAACTTCACCCATCCCACAATTGTTATTTTCTGACCCCGCGATCGCCTATGCCGAACTAACGGCAAACCTGCAACCAGGGGAACGATTTGTTCAACCTTTCGATTATTCAATCCGAGAATTGCCTCTACTGGTAGATAAAAAGCCATTGACGGCAATCTTCCCCACATCGACATTATTGGAAGCGGACAGAGATTTGGACCCATCCATGATCCAGCAAGGGGGCATTGCATCCTGCGGCAACTTTTGTAGCATTTTGAACCTAGCCGCCGTTCCGGTTACCTTACCGATCGCACTAGAAAACTGCATTTATCCTCAAGAAATATCGCCTCATGGCCTATACCTTGTCCGACAAGTCAGCCCAACCAATCCCAATGCATTCACTTGGATTGCTATCGATGACCTAATGCCTGTAACTGCTGATGGCAAGCTGCCATTTTCTTGGATTGTGAAAGGCGGGGCATACGTCCAAACCCTTTTACTGAAGGCGATCGCCAGTAGCAGGGGAGGTGGGTTTGACACTATTACAAACAGCTCGCCCTTCAAGATCGAGTTTCCCGGTTGGTTCCCCCACACTACAGAGCAGACTGATTCATTTGAACGGTTCAAAACCACGTTTGAATCTGGTTGTTTGGCTAGCTTCACCTTTGCTCAAATGTATGATGGTGTAGGGAACAAAATCACACCAGATGGCATTGTCTACAGTCATCCGTATGGGGTTGTGGATTATTTTGAAAGCGGGGATATCAAGGCGGTCAGAGTTGAGAATCCACATTCCCTCGCGGCAAAGGACTGGGTGGGTACACTGGATGACAACTCTACCTTTTGGGCAGAACATCCCGAATTAAATGACAAACTTGCCCAGACCAAGGGCAAGGGCGGAACATGGTGGATGGAATGGGGAGCATTGATCGCCGTAGCAAGTAACCATCAGGTCACTCTACGGGTTTGGAATGGTTTAGGTTTTTAGGAGGCGATCGCATGATGACAGAAACAAATGCAGCGCTAGCAAAGCGTGCCGCAGAATGGGTCAGATCTCCTGAAGGTCAGAAGGTTATTCTGGAATCCAAAGAAGCCGCCGATGCAGTGATTGCAGAAATCAACAAAAGCATGAAGCCTATGTCATGGGCTGATTGGAACACTCCATTTATTTGAGAGGCGATCGCGTGAAAGCACAACCATTGACATTGCGAAATGGCGAATACATTGAATGTCCTGCATCTATGGCACTGTTTGTTCGATTAAGATTCCCCGTTGAGTTTGCTCCACTAAAAGAGCGAATAATTCCGGTGCAAACAAAAGGGGACAGAGCAGGCACTCCAAACTGGACATGGAATGGGGACATAGAAGAGCCAACGCTACGTCCCAGTATTAGAACTCACTGGCAGTCTGGCGATGGGAACGGGAACCCTGGCCCTGATATCATTTGCCATTCGTTTGTAAATAATGGCAAGGTAGAATTTCTGGGCGACTGTACCCATGAGATGGCGGGGCAAATTCTTGATTTGGAGGCGATCGCATGATTCGAAGATACCAGCAAAAAACAATTGAAGCCGTCCAATACAAGTATCCAGCCACAACGGAAGTGCGCAAATGGTTAGGGACAGCTTTTGGCAACGAAAAAAAAGCGCGACATATGAACGCTAAGGGAGAGTTAGACATTTTAGGGACAGATGGAGCGGCTATATGTACGGCAATTGAGGGGGATTACATTGTGCATGGGGTTCGCGCAGACGGAGGATTCTCTTGCATGAATCCCACAGTCTTTTTTCAGTGCTGGGAGGAGCGCCTCAAAGAACAAAAGGAGGCGATCGCATAATGACAACACATAGAGAATTCCCGAAAGGTCGGTTAAATGGCGACGACGATGGAGTAACAGAAATCGCGATCGCTTCAGACATTGAAAATAAGAGAGTTATTTTCCGATTTCTGAAACCGATGGATTGGATAGGATTTGATTTTGAGTCGGGATTCCAAGTTCTTACAAATTTTGCAAAGCACTTGAGTCGAATATCTGGCAAAGTGATATCAGTGCAAATAGAAAATGATCATGAATAAAAACGATTACCACGGCAAGGCTCAGCATACCCCAACGATTGCGGATCAACTCACTGGAGTGATCAAATATGGGACTGAGGCAAACGTTATTGATGACTTCAATAGAGTTTGGAGTGTTAAAACAAAACATAGTGGATTTATTCTGAGCGGCATTAACCATGAAGGTCACATTCCTTACTGGTCGTCCTATAAATTGACATTGCCAAATCTAAGGCTATTTGAAGTTTCAGAACCTACCGACCTTCCAGATCCCGCCAAAGAAATAACTACAATCCAGACAGTTATTGATCAATGCATAGATGCTGACGGATGCCGTTTTGTCGATGATGCCAATATGCTTTGGGAAGCGAAGAAATGCGAACATACTTCAGGGTATGAAATTCATGACCTTTATGACAATGCATGGCTCCCTTGGGTTACTTGTAGGGTGATCAGTATTCCTGGGTTTAGGTTGATTCAGACGAAAGATCAGGTTGAAGCCGTTAAAAGTAAATGGAAGGCAATCGCGTGATCACGACAGAAACAAATGCAGCGCTAGCAAAGCGTGCCGCAGAATGGGTCAGATCTCCTGAAGGTCAGAAGGTTATTCTGGAATCAAAAGAAGCGGCTGATGCAGTGATTGCAGAACTTGACAAAAGCAGTCAGCCAATGTCATGGGCTGATTGGAACACTCCATTTATTTGAGGGCGATCGCATGAAGCTTCAGCAGATTAACGACAAAGATGGGAAGGAAGCTTATTTTTTTGAATGCCCTGGCTGCACGTATGGGCATGTTGTGCATGTTCGCCCACACAAAAACAGTAACGGTGCATCATGGGATTTTGACAGAGATTTTGAATCTCCGACGTTTT
>JBOFTL010001054.1:0-8942 GCA_051652045.1 Microcoleus sp.
CATTCGGATTCAATACGACAGAAACAGGCATCACTTCCAACAGGGCATCCATCCGCCCTTTGTGCGTAAAAGCCCGCATAAAACTACCCTCCACAATCAGCGGCAAAATCTTAGCAGCAATCCCGCCAGCTACATACAAACCGCCGTAAGGTAACAGCGTCAAAGCCAAATTTCCCGCCGCCGCCCCGTAAGCTTCAACAAACATTTGCATCGTTTGTTCGCAAAGTCGATCGCCCCCTGCCAATGCAGCCGTTGCAATTGTCGCCCCCGGATCGACAGTCTTCTCGCTTTTACCGATTTCTGACTCCCATTTTCTAATAATTTCCCCTACCTCCGGCGACTCCGCAGCAAATTGTCTGTCTCGCAAAAACTGGTAAATCGAAACAATTCCCTGTCCCGAAACAACACGCTCGATCGAAATTCTTTGAATGTCATGTTTTGCCAGCAAATAGTTTAACAGATCGAACTCCAACTCCGATCGCGGCGCAAAATCACCGTGTCCCCCTTCCGAAGAAAAAACTCTCACTCCATTCGCTTCGGGAACCGCAAAACAATTGCCCAAACCAGTACCCGCACCGATAACCGCGATCGGATCGTGTTCCCGCCGTTTTCCTGCTTGCAAAACGTGCAAATCTGACTCATCCAAACCCCACACGCCGTAGCCGACAGCTACAAAATCATTAATTAAACTAACGCGGGATATTTTTAACTCCTCCTCCAAACGCTTCGCCTCCAAAACCCAAGGCAAATTAGTCAATTTTGCTGAATTATTAACCACCGGGCCCGCGATCGCAAAACAAGCCTTTTCAGGTACAGGTACAAAATCCAATTTAGTAGCAGCTTCCGTCAAAAACTTCTCTACCACCGGCACCAAATCGGGAAACTCCCCACTCGGATAGCGCGACTCAAAAAGAGCCTTCATCTCACCTTTTACGCTCCTTTCCACCAAGCGCAAAATAGTTTTAGTTCCGCCAATATCGCCCGCCAATAATAAAGTCATAAACCTCCTGAAAATTATCTGATTTAATCTTAGGTTTTAGGTGTTGGGTTTTAGGTTTTAGGTTTTAGGTGTTGGGTTTTAGGTGTTGGGTTTTAGGTTTTAAGTGTTTTTTTAAAACTGTTCCACCTAGTACCTAACATTTACTTCTTCTTTCTTCCCTCTTCCTGACTCGCTCTTCCTGACTCCTGTCTCCCTCTTCCTTCTTCCCTCTTCCTTCTTCCTTCTTCCCTCTTCCTTCTTCCTTCACTGAGCACTGCTAATTTAACCGCCCGTACTGTTAATTGCCAACCAAGCCCGCAACACTTCCGCCACCGTCCAAGCTTGGGCCGTGCAGCCCCGCGACTCAAAGGGGTCATCACCTTCAAAAATTTCGCCTAAACTGCCAACACCGCCTGCAAGTATATGATGTGCCATCGGTGCCAGCAGTTCGGCAGCTTGGGCTGGATCTTTGTATACATCTAAGTGAGCCAACACAAAAGAACCGATCGGCCAACCCCAAACAGTACCCTGGTGGTACGCGCTGTCGCGCTGCAATTGGTCGCCTCCATATTTGCCACGATACAGCGGGTGATCTGGCGACAGGCTGCGGAGGCCGAAGGAAGTCAGCAGGTGTTGGGCGCAGGCGTCCACCACTGCCTTGCGCCGATCGGGCGTGAGTAACGGTGTATACTTGTGAATTTCTTTTCCCCGCATTCCTTTGGTTGATAAGGATTTGAGGGACAAGTCGAGGGGCAATGATACCGCAAGTATTTGATTGGGGCGCAGGGAAATGTCATTGCCACTGGGACTGTCGAGAACGTCGAAACAGTAGCCTGCCTTGTTATTCCAGAAACGGGTGAATCCGGCGGCCGTGCGATCGGCCAATTTTTGGTATTCATAGTGAGATTTTCCCAATTTATGGGCGAAATCTACCATCGCTTGGATCGCGTTGTACCACAAAGCGCTGAGTTCGATCGGCTTGCCAGTACGGGGCGTCACCACCCAATTGCCTATTTTGGCGTCCATCCAAGTCAGTTGCAGGCCGTCGTCACCGGCGTAAACTAAACCGTCATCGGGATCGACGCGGATTTTATACCTAGTGCCTTGCAAGTGCCAGTGAACTATCTCACATAAAATCGGCCACAGTTCGACCAACAGCCGATCGTCCCCGGTAGCATCAACATAGGCGCGAATTGCCTCAAAGTACCACAGCGTCGCGTCTGCGGTGTTGTATTCCGGCGCGCCACCGGCATCGGGAAAGCGATTCGGCAGCATTCCCCGATCGACATACCGGGAAAAAGTCCGCAGGATCGATCGGGCAATTTCCCCGCGCCCGGTACAGATTGTGAGGCCGGGCAGGCTAATCATCGTATCGCGCCCCCAGTCACTAAACCAGGGATATCCGGCGATGATGGTTTTGCCCTCCGGTTCCTCCGGTAGCGGGCGGTTGACGATAAATTGGTCTGCAGCTAAGACTAATTGTTCGATCCAATCGGGAGAATTGTCCGCTTGCGGCCATTTTTGCAGCACTTCCAGATCCCTCGCGCGGTGCATTTCCAAAGCTGTTGCGCCATTTAAATCTGGATTTTTCGCGGTACTGGCTGCCAAAGTGAGAGACTCCCCCGGCGCGATGGTGAAGTGAAATGTCGCAGAGTGCAGGTGATCCTCGCAGCATTCGAGCCCCCGGCGCCTTTCTGCTGCGAGGTCAAATCCGTAGTGCCAGTTGTATAAAGGTGTAGAAACTCGGAATTTCGCTTCGGCTGGGGCATCTAGTAACAGGTAAAGCGGGGTTGCTGCTGCAAAAGCTGTCACGCAAACGCCCTGCGGCAGCGTTTCTACCACAATCGGCCAATCGTCCGCACTTGTCATGTGGTGGTAGTCGCGGTAATTTACTAAAGCCTTGACGGCGAGGGCGATCGGTTTTGAGGCGCGGTGCAATCGGTATTGAATATATGTTGTGTTAGCACCTTGTTGCATCCAAATCCGCTTTTCGAGTATGGCGTCAGCGAGGGCAAACCGCCAAACAGGCGTCGTGCCTTCGAGATGAAAGCTTTCGATGTATTTGTATCCCTGGGGTTCGATCGTCCCGTCGGCCCAGCGGTTTGTATAAAGTGGATAGGGGCGATCGTTATACACCGCCGTTTCGTCCAGCTTGGCGAGCATCAAAGTCCGTCCCAGTGGGGGTTTGAGGGCTGCCACCAGCAAGCCGTGATAGCGCCTGGTAAGCAAACCCGCGATCGTCCCGCTAGCGTAACTCCCGAGGCCGTTAGTTACCAACCACTCGCGAGACTCGGCAGAGTCTAGATTGCAACAGATTTCCCGTCCAAAAGCAATAACCATAAGTACACGCTCGCGCTGATTCGTTGTCTATCTTAAGGTAGATTTTACAAATTATAAAAACAAGGCATTTTCAACAGTTGATAGTTGAGAGTTGATAGTGAGGTTTGTAAACTTTTGACCTCGGAAGGTTGACAGATGTAGCGCGAGGTTTTACAACTCTGGAACAAACTGTCTGCTGTCCGCTGCCAACAATTAAGTCTTAACTTTTAAGGCGGGAATTTAAACCAGCCCTCTCAAATAATCTACCGACACGAGAAGGGGGATGCGAAACCCTTAATATTTGGTAAGTTTGCGATCGGACTGATACGGATTCATGCTTTAATTTAAAACCAACTGCTAATTTGACCTCAGTGACAATTCTAGCTGTTGTTCTACCTGAAGTTAGTTGTCTGTAACTTCTTTTTTAAGTCATATTACTTTTCAAATCGATTTTAAGCATCTGCTTTCAACATACCTACTGCAAAAATACCATTTTCAGCGAGATAGTAAACCTATTTTATCGGGAGACAAGCTAAAAGTGAAGATCGGAGCAAATTACTTGGGTAACAATCGATGTGAATTTACCGTCTGGGCTCCTACCCTCGATCGAGTAGAACTCCACATCGTTTCGCCCCAAAAACTTCTTATCCCCATGCAAAAATCGGCAGCGGGTTATTGGACGGCTGCGGTGGCAGACATCTCTCCTGGCACTCTTTATACCTACCAACTTGACGGCAAAATCGATCGCCCCGATCCAGCTTCAAAATATCAGCCTCAAGGCGTGCACGCCCCATCCCAAGTAATCGACGATCGCGCTTTTACTTGGACTGATGCAGATTGGAAAGGTGTTCCTTTACCGGAAATGGTAATTTACGAACTGCACGTCGGTACTTTCACGCCAGCCGGAACCTTTGAAGCAATTATTCCCCAACTCGATCGACTCAAACAACTGGGAATTAATGCCATAGAAATTATGCCTGTGGCTCAATTTCCGGGCGATCGTAATTGGGGCTACGACGGTGTATATCCCTACGCAGTTCAAAATTCCTACGGCGGCCCCGAAGGCTTCAAAAAACTCGTTGACGCCTGCCACAAACAAGGCATTTCCGTAATTCTTGATGTCGTTTACAACCACCTCGGCCCTGAAGGCAACTATCTTCGCGATTTCGGCCCTTACTTTACATCAAAATACGGTTCTATTTGGGGCGATCCCCTGAACTTCGATGACAAATACAGCGATGAAGTGCGCAACTACTTTATTGAAAACGCCGTATACTGGTTGCGAGACTATCACGTTGATGCTCTAAGACTCGACGCAATTCAAGCCATATTTGAAGTAGGTGCGAGGCCATTTTTGCAAGAACTCGCCGACACCACAGCCGAACTTTCCCAACAACTAGGAAGGAAACTTTATCTGATCGCAGAAAGTGACTTAAACGATGTCCGAGTCTTGCGATCGAAAGAACTCGGCGGCTTCGGACTTGACGCCCAATGGTGCGACGATTTCCACCACGCACTGCACGCGCTACTTACTGGAGAAAATGACCGCTATTACCAAGATTTCGGCAAGTGCGAACATCTGGAAAAAGCCTTCAAAGAAAGCTTTGTTTATTCAGGACAATATGCCCCCCACAGATTTCGCAAACACGGGAATTCTGCCGCATCACAACCGGCCCACCAATTTCTTGTATTTTCCCAAACCCACGACCAAATCGGCAATCGCATTCTCGGAGACAGGCTGTCAAAAATCGTTGACTTTGAAGCCCTGAAACTTGCTGCCGGTACAGTTTTAATTTCTCCTTACATTCCGTTTTTCTTTATGGGTGAAGAGTACGGGGAAGAAACACCGTTTTTCTACTTCGTTTCCCACTCAGACGAGAACTTAATCGAAGCCATCCGCAAAGACAAACAGCAAGAATTTAAAATTTTTGAAGGGCGGGGAGAATTTCAAGACCCCCAAAGCCCTGAAAGTTTCCAAAAATGCAAATTAGATTGGGAAAAACAAGATCGAGGCAAACACAAAGTTTTGTGGGAATGGCATCAGCATTTAATTCAATTGCGACGGACAATTCCCGCCCTGAAAAACCTCGACAAAAATAGTTTGGAAGCATCCAGCAGCGAAATTGAAAAAACCTTATTTCTCCGTCGCTGGGATGATGACAGCCAGATATTTTGTATTTTAAACTTCAACAAGCAAGAGGTTGCTTGTCAGGCTGCAATTCCCGAAGGTAATTGGGAAAAGATTTTAGATTCGATCGACACTAAATGGCTGGGTGCAGGTTCAACCTTACCTGACAAGATAACTTCAAAGCAAAAATTGACAGTCCAACCGCAAAGTTTTGCGCTTTATCAATTACAGTAAACGGTTCGTAGTGAGGACTTCAGTCCTCAGATTTAAGGGACTAAAGTCCCTACTACAAACTAAGATACTTCGTAATTTAAGTAGAAGGAAGAAGGAAGATTCACAATTGTCAACTGTCAACTGTTAACCGCAGATAAACGCAGATAAACGCAGGTAATTTTTCTCAACCATAACTGTCAACTGTCAACTAATATCCTTTGTGGTTGTATTCTTTGCGTCAGTGCCGGGGTGAAGCATTCGGATTTTAAACTTATAATTTATTACAAATATTATCGCCAGAATGCTTCACCCCTACAAGTATCTACGATCGCATCGATCGGGCAAAACATAACATCGATCGACTGTCAACTGTCAACTGTCAATTCAAAACTCTCTTTCAACTCAAAACTCAAAACTAAAAACTCCTTACCAATTCCCAATGCCCAATGCCCAATTCCCAATGCCCAATTCCCAATGCCCAATTCCCAATTCCCAATTAAAATCATGAGAATTCCCACCACAACATATCGCATTCAATTTCATGCAGGCTTTAACTTTGAATCAGCCAAACAAATCCTCAACTACCTGGAAGAATTAGGAATCACCGACATTTACGCTTCACCAATATTTAAAGCCCGAAAAGGCAGCACGCACGGCTACGACGTAGTTGACTCAAATCAGCTAAATCCCGAACTAGGAACTTCAGAAGACTTTGAAACACTCATCGGCGAAATCCAAAAACGACAAATGGGATGGCTGCAAGATATCGTCCCGAATCACATGGCTTACGATACTCAAAATTTGCTGCTTTTAGACATACTCGAACACGGACCGGATTCCGACTATTTTGATTACTTCGATATTGAATGGAACCACAGTTACGAAAATATCAGGGGGCGATTGTTAGCGCCACTGCTAGGCAACTTTTACGGCGAATGTTTGGAAAATGGCGAAATTCAACTCAAGTACGGCGAAAACGGGTTGAGCGTCAATTACTACAGCTTAGAATTGCCAGTTAGAATTGAATCCTACGCCAAGTTTATCAGTCAAAATTTGGGACACTTAGCTAGGGAATTGGGGAGAAAACATCCCGATTTTATCAAGTTGCTGGGGATACTTTACATGATTAAAAATGTCCCTGCGGAAACTCAAGGTAAGGAAAGGTACGATCAAATAGCTTTCGTAAAAGGCTTGCTGTGGGAACTCTACAATCAAAATCCCATCGTCCAGAAATTTTTTGAGGATAATATCGAGTTTTTTAACGGAGAAAAGGGCAATCCTGAAAGCTTTAATCCGCTGGATAATTTGCTTTCCGATCAGTTTTACCGCCTTGCTTTTTGGAAAGTGGGCGCGGAAGAAATTAACTACCGCAGATTTTTTACTGTCAACGAACTGATTTCGGTCAAAGTGGAAGAACGTAAAGTTTTTCACAAGAATCATGCTTTGATTTTTGACAAGATCGAAGAGGGTAAATTCACAGGATTGAGAATCGACCATATTGACGGACTTTACGATCCTACAGAATATTTAGAAAGGCTGAGGAAGAAAATCGGAGATACTTACATTGCTGTAGAAAAAATCCTCGAACACAAAGAAGATTTACCTGCTTATTGGCCGATCGAAGGAACTAGCGGCTACGATTTTTTAAATTACGCAAACGGTGTTTTTTGTCGGTGCGATCGCGAGCAACAATTTAGCGATATCTATTACAGATTTACTCGCTTGAATACTCCATACCAACAGTTGTTTCTTGCTAAAAAAACCTTGATTATTGAAAAGAATTTAGCGGGAGATGTAGACAACCTGGCTAAAATTTTAAAAACAATATCCGGCCATTCCCGCCAGGGAAATGACTTTACTCGCCGAGGCTTAGAACAAGCACTTTCGGCAGTTTTAGCAAGTTTTCCAGTTTACCGAACTTACATCAATCAAGACGGTTTGCGAGAGTCCGATCGCATTTACGTCAAAGAGGCAATCGCCCACGCTAAAGAACAAGTACCGCTGTTGCTGAAAGAACTTAATTTCATTGAAAAACTGCTGTTATTGGAAGAAGAAGAAACCGTAACATCAGAACAAAAAGCATACCGCCGTCACTTCGTCATGAAGCTGCAACAATTAACAGGCCCGCTGATGGCAAAAGGCGTTGAAGATACGCTTTTATACGTCTACTACCGCCTGCTATCCCTCAACGAAGTCGGAGGAAATCCCAGTCAATTCGGCGTTTCTCTGGCTGATTTTCACGAATTCAACCAACAGCAACAACAAGTCTGGCCGCACAAAATGAATGCTACAGCTACCCACGATACCAAACGCGGCGAAGACGTGCGAGCTCGAATTAACATACTTTCAGAAATTCCTGAAGAATGGGAACAGCAAGTCAAATCTTGGAGGGAATTGAACTCTGCGAAAAAAGTTAATTTAGTCAATCGCATAGTTCCCGATACTAATGACGAATACTTCTTTTACCAAACTTTAGTCGGAACTTTGCCGTTTGAAGGAATTGAAAACACCGATTATATCGATCGCATCAAGAATTATGTCACCAAAGCCGTTCGCGAAGCTAAAGTTCACACGGCTTGGTTGAGGCCCGACAGCAAATACGAAGAGGGTTTTATTACATTTGTCGATCGCGTTTTGGAACCCGGAGAATCCAATCAATTCCTCAAAAAAATTCAGCCTTTCTGCAAAAAAGTCGCCCTCTACGGTATTGGCAATTCTTTATCTCAAACCCTGTTAAAAATCGCATCTCCAGGCGTTCCCGACATTTATCAAGGAACGGAATTTTGGGATTTAAGTCATGTCGATCCAGACAACCGACGCCCGGTAGATTTCGATCGCCGGATCGAGATTTTACAGGAAATTAAAGAGAAATCTGAGGCGAATATTTTGCAACTGATTGAGGAGTTGATTGCAACGCGAGAAGATGCTAGAATTAAACTATTTCTCACGGCAAGAATTCTGGCTGCCAGAAAACATTATCGCGAAGTTTTCCAAAATGGCAATTATCAGCCGCTAACAGTAACTGGCCCATTTAAAGATAGTATTGTAGCCTTTGTTAGAAGCTGGGAAAACACCACAATTATGGCGATCGCCCCCCGATTTGTCACGAGTTTTGTGCCACCTGAAAAAATGGCGATCGGTCAAGAAGTCTGGGAAGATACTAAGTTGGAATTGCCGGAAGGAATGCCTGTTGTTTGGCAAGATGCAGTGACAAATCGAAGGCTAGAAAGTAACGGCACGCTGGCAATTGGTGAAGTTTTGAAATACTTTCCTGCTGCTTTGGCGATCGGGCAAAATAGCTAT